>DMBV01000177.1 GCA_003445975.1 Bacteroidales bacterium | reverse complement strand
AATTAAACGTATCGCGACTTGCTGCATTTTTTTCGGTTTTGGGATTTACAACTCCCCTATTCATGAAAAAACAGTGTTAATTGCCTGTTTATTAACTGTTGATAAGTGTGTATAAAATTAAGTTTACAAACAATTTGAACGGTCTTTTTGATCCAAACAAAATTTTAGACCGTTTTATGCTTTTTTATCCTCACTTTATCAACATCGAAAACAGTTTTTTTATCGTCTTTTTTATAAACTTATTTTTAATCAACAGATTGTTTACAACCTAACTTAAAAGTTCATTTTCAATTTTTTATGTAGATGACAAAAAGTTAATAAAAAGCTCTTTTTTCCAGATGCAAGCTTTTGTCCAAAAAGTTTTACAGCTATTCACAGCCTATAATAATACCAATGTTTCTTTTTAATAAAATCTATTATTGGTATAGGTTGTTGATAAAACAAAATGCAAATAAAATAAGCTGAAATTTTAAAATGGATTTCTATAAATTTGCAGGAAAATAATCGAAACGCAATGGATTACATTCAGGAAATAGAAAGATTAAAAAAGGAAAAAAATGCCGTCATATTAGCGCATTATTATCAAATTCCTGAAATACAAGATATTGCAGATTATATTGGCGATAGTTTGGGTTTAGCACAGGCCGCTGCCGAAACAAAAGCCGATCTGATTGTTTTTGCCGGCGTGCATTTTATGGCCGAAACAGCAAAAATTCTCAATCCACAAAAAAAAGTGGTTCTCCCCGATATAAATGCCGGTTGCTCTTTGGCCGATTCGTGTCCGCCAGTGGATTTTCGAAAATTTAAAGAAAATTACCCGGATCATATTGTGCTTTCGTATATCAATTGCTCTGCCGGAATCAAAGAACTGTCGGATGTAATTGTGACATCGGGAAATGCGATTCAAATTGTGGAATCCTTTCCGAAAGAGCAAAAAATAATTTTTGCGCCCGACAAAAATTTAGGCGCCTATTTAAATCAAATTAGCGGACGAAATATGGTGTTGTGGAATGGAACGTGCGAAGTTCACAATCAATTGAAAACGGAAGCCATTCTCAAACTAAAACAACAAAATCCCGATGCAAAAGTGGTGGCGCATCCCGAATGTGACGGACCTGTTTTGGCTTTGGCCGATATGATTGGAAGTACAAACGCAATGCTTAAATACACCCAAAATTCGAACTTTCAAAAATACATTGTTGCAAGCGAAACAGGTATCTTACATCAAATGCAAAAAAAATCGCCTCAAAAGCAGTTTATCGTTGTTCCTAAAGACGAAAATTGCAATTGCAACGATTGTCCTTATATGAAACTAAACACGCTCGAAAAGCTTTATTGGGCAATAAAAAACGAATCGCCCGAAATCGAATTGAGTGAAGAAGTGATCGAAAACGCCAAAAAACCCATCGTCCGTATGTTGGAAATATCCAAAGCGGCCGGCTTAATTTGAGAAAAAAAAATCCCGCAATACATTGCAGGATTAAAATCTTAAATATCTATAATTGCTCCACTAAACTAGTTTCACATTTACGGCATTTAATCCTTTTCGGCCATCCTGAAGTTCAAAAGTAACTTCATCGTTTTCTTTCACTTGATCGATTAATCCAGACACATGAATGAAGTATTCTTTGGCTGTTGCATTGTCTTTAACAAAACCATAACCCTTGGCTGTGTTGAAGAATTTTATTGTTCCGGTATTCATAATAAATGATTGATAATTAATAAGTACACAAATATAATATTTTTTAGATAGAATGTGTTTTAATTATTTTCAGAGAAATACATTTTTCTATTTAGTTTTGCCGCAAATTAAAATTAAAGGAATGTCTAAAACTTATTTTGCTTTACTGGTTATTTTGGTTCTTTTTTTTACGGCTTGTTCGAGCAGTTCCAAAATTTCCAAACAAACTGATAAAGCCATGGAAGCATATCAGTTAGGCGATTTTCAAACGGCTTATAATTTATATTTGGCTGATATCGAAAAGATGGAAAGCAAGCAAATAAATGGAGAAAAATACGCTATGATGGCCAAGACTTGCTTTCAATTGAAGAAATTTTCGGAAGCAGAATCGTATTTTAAAAAGGCAGCCTATCAAAATTTTAGCGATGCAGATATGTATGCCAATTTAATCTCTATTTATCAAGAAGTTGATAATCTTTCGAAAATGTTGGGTGCGCTCGAGTTTTTTACAACAAATTATACCAACGATACGCGGTTTTTGGAAATGAATATACAGCTTTTTGAAGCCTATATCGCAAGCGAAAATTGGGAAAAAGCAGCATCGCTTTGGCCACATTTAGATTCGACCGTACAAGAAGATCTTCGCTTTTTGGTAAACTATTTTTTGGCTCTGAAAAAACTAAAATATACGGAAGAGGCTGATTTGATTGCAGTTTCGATTTTAAAATTGAACGCTGCGAATAAAGATGCTCTGGAATGGTTGGGCGAAAAATATTTTTGGAAAGCCGAAAAAAATTACCAAAACGAATTGGACGCCTACAATAAAAATAAAACCACAAAGCAGTACAATAGCATGGTGAAAGCATTGGATCTGGTTACTGCTGACTTCAAAAAATCATTGACATATTTCGAAAAACTATATAAACTCTTTCCTTCAAAAGAATATGCCCAATACATGGCCAATATTTACAATCGTTTTCACGACAAACAAAAAACGGATCAGTATCAAAAATTGGCCAAATAGCCTCAATATTTTCGTCCTTTCCATTTATAAGAAAGAAAATGTCCAAGAAATCCTACCATCACAATAAAGAATGGATAAATAAGCTGAAGCAAAGGAAATACTTTCAACGATTGTCTTTGGTGGTAAAGTGTGGCAAAGGCATTTAAAAACGGGAAATCTATCACAAGCTTGAGGACAAACAAATAGCCAAAAACAAAAAGGTAGTTGGCGTTAAAAATACTCCCAAAAGCCGCCAAAACAATGCTGAAATTAAAACTTAGAATCAGCAGCGAAATAAAAATAAGCCAGAAATTGGTATAATGTTTTGATTTACTCACCCACCGAATCCGCTGATACAAAAAATGTTTTAAATCGCCTTGCGCTTGCGTAAAAACCGCCGCGCTTTTATCAAACGAAAACGCGATGGATTTGTCACCAAACTGTTGTTTGAAACTGTTCAGCAAAAACAAATCATCGCCCGAAGCGAACTCTGCCTGCATAGCATTGTTGGGCAAACTAAAATAAGCCATTCGTTCAAAGGCCAAATTAGCGCCATTGCTCATGATTGGAAGAAATGCTGCTGTGCTTGCAGCTGTTGTGGCCATCAAACTTAAATTTTCGAGTGCCTGTGCAGCTGAAAAAATGGTCTTCGTATTTTCTAAAAATACGGGAGCCAAAACCATTTTTATGTTCTTGTTTTCGAACAAACGAATCCGGCTATGAATGTTGTTTTTATCAAAAAAGCAATCGGCATCCGTGAGCAAAACAAAGTCATTTTTTGCTGAACGAATCGCCAAATTCAAGGCTGCCTTTTTTCCGAAAGCTCCCGGTTTTTCGATGTTTAACTCAAGAAGTTGAAGAGGAAATTCGGGGTGTATTTTTTGAAACGCNNAACCACAATGTGCTGCTTGCGGCTACAATGGCCGTTTCGGTGGAGGCGGTAAACGCAATTTGAGGAAGCAACATTTTCAAAATAAACAGACTTACCAGACCACGCACTCCCAGTTCGGCAATGGCAATGGTTGGAACAGCGGTCAAAAAGAAAAAAAGAACAAAAACGATTAAAATGCCCGTGAGCGGTGCCATAAGAATGCCAAAACTCAAAAACACCAAATAAAACTGAACGGAATATATTAGAAAGCGAAACGCACTCAATCCTAAAATTTTTAGCAATTCCGTATTGTCGAAATTTTGTAAAATTTGTAAATGCCTTAAAAAGCGCCGCCGTTCGAAAAACGCAAAACGCTGAACGAGTGTGTGAAGCAGACCGATATTCAAAAAAGCGATCAACAAAAAGAGGTTTGTCAAAACCACGAATACAATTGTACCAATCAGTTGGAAATGCGAAAACCCTAAATAAGTTTCGTTTAATTGTGGTAGAAAAAACATCAAAGCGGTCGACCCCATTATTAAAGTAACAAAGAGCTGGCCTAAGTTTCCAACTATGGTGGCAAAAATCCCATCCATGCGATCGCCCTTTTTCAAGATAAATACGCGCCCGAAAAAATCGCCAATCCTATTGGGTGTAAAAAAACTGATTGCCGAACCGGTAAAAATGGCTTTATAAGCGGTTCCAAGTTTTATTGTTTCCACCTTTCGCATCAACAATTGCCATTTCAAACTTTCTAAGCCCCAGTTTATTGGCATCAATACAAGAACAAAAAATAGTAAAAAGAACGATACATTTAATTCTCGATTCTGAAAATGAAAACTGTTGAATTTTTCATTTACAAAAAGTTCATAACACAAAAAGCCATACGTTGCCAATACAATCACTGTTCGCAAAAGGAAGTTGAGGCTTTTTTTTATCTTTGTATCCATCTTTAAAAATTATTCTTGAAAACAGACCGAATTATTTTAGGAATCGACCCGGGAACAAATATAATGGGTTATGGACTTATTCACCAAAAAGGGAATAAAATAGAATTGATTACGATGGGCGTACTCAAGTTGGGCGGCTATTCTAATCATCCGATGAAATTACAGAAAATATTCGAACGAACACTGGCTTTGATTGACGAATATAAAGCAGACGAAATGTCGCTTGAGGCTCCTTTTTTTGGAAAAAACGTTCAGTCGATGTTGAAACTGGGTAGAGCCCAAGGTGTGGCTATGGCAGCCGGATTGTATCGAAATATTCCCATTTTTGAATATGCTCCGCGAAAAATAAAAATGGCGATTACCGGAAAAGGAACTTCCTCGAAAGAACAAGTGGCGGCCATGCTCACAAACCTGTTGAAAATTCAAGAACAAGCCGAATATCTGGATGCAACCGATGGCTTGGCGGCTGCGGTTTGTCATTATTTACAAAACAATCCTACTGCTGATGGCGAAAACTACAGTGGTTGGAAAAGTTTTTTGACTAAAAATCCCAAACGCTTAAAAATTTATTAAGCCAACAAATAAATGCGCTTTTTAAATTTAGAGCGTTAGATAGAAGTCATTAGGCTCACAAAAAATCCTTTCTCGCCAATATTGTTGTAGGTGTATTCCAAACGAACCACAATATCGTAGTAAGAAACCAAATTTAGACCCGCTCCACAACCAAAAAGTGCTTTGTTTTGTAGTGTGTTGGTGGCTTCCGGTAGATCTGTTGTAGAATAAGCCGCGTCGGCAAAAAAGCTCATATACATGGCCCAAGGAACTTTGTTGAACTTGCTTGGAAGAACCGGGAGATTCATTACTTTATTTTCGAACAATCCGTATTTCAAATCGGTCTTGATGAGCGCAAAGTTCTGACCATCAATCACGTAATGTTCAAAACCGCGCACAAAATCGCGCGTATATCCAAGTCCGATATTTAAAAAATAGGGGTTTCGATTTGTGTTTGCAATTCTACCGGTAAAACCTCCGGCAAAATACCAATGGTTTTTTAATGCCCAATATTTTCGAATGTTGCTTGTAAAGGAGAGTATATTCACATTGGAAGTGGGCGAACTTCCAACGCCCCGTTTCACCAAAATACCATCCAAATAATGTCCTTTTAGTGGATAAATTTTGTTGTCGCGATGATCGTTTTTATAAATATAAGTGAGCGAGAAATAGTTGAATTTATTGTTTTGATAAGGGTCAAATTCAGGATTCAGTTGGAATACCATATCGCCATAATGACGATTGTTGTATTCCAGTTCAAAATAATGGGAAGCGTGAATGTTCTTCCGAATCGTAAAAGCCACATAGGCGTAATAGTGATAAAGCAGATAATCTGTATCGCGGTAGCGAACGGGTTTGTTGGCAATGGTTTGGTAGGTGACCTCGTGATTTCGAATGAGACCTGCGCCCAAAGTAAATCCCAATGTCTGTTGGAAGTTTATAAACGGAACGTTGTACAAAAATCCAAAAGTTTCGTCGTAACCTCCTTGAGCTATAAATTTCAACGCTTCTCGTTTTCCGCGAAAATTTTCCCACGTAAAAAACAAACCATAGTTGATTTTCGAAAAATCTTTCGTTTCCCACCAAGCATTCGGGTTTCTTTCGGCCAGTTCGGCCAGTGGCATTGGCCAAATATACCAGCGTTCTTTCAGATGAATAGTCAAATCGGCAAACTTTCTATCGTCCACAACAAAAAGGCTGTCGTGTATTTCCACAAAATTGAAAAGCGAAGTATTGCTCAAATTTTCTTTGCTGTGTTTTAGCGCAAGTTGAAGCGATTTTTTGCAGAGACTATCGCCCGATTTCAATGCCAATTCACGAAAAATTAATTTGTCTTGGGTAATTTTATTTCCAAAGAGCCGAATTTCGTTCACGTAAATAATTTCGGCCGAATCGGAGCAAATTAATTTGTCTTTTTGGGCAAACGAAACAAGCGAAAGAAAAGCAAAGAGAATGGCAAAAACCTGCTTCATATCAAAATTTCAAATAGTTCATCAGCGAATCGTAATTGTCGAGCAGTGTTTCATTTAGCTTTTCTCTCGAATAAAAAGCTTTTACTTGATAATTGTATCGGTTAAAAGTTTGTAGAACGGGCTCTATGTCCATATTGTTCACTTTTATTGTGACTTCCATTCGCGTTGAGTCCGAAAAAGTTCTGGTATAGAGATTGATAATTCTCGAATTATTTGATTCTACAATCTGTGCTATTTGAGATAATGAATAATCGTGAATATTCAATTCTAAGACGATGATTCCCCCTGGATTTGTTACACCGGTAATTTCGGCAAGTTTGCTTACTAGGTTTACACTATGAATAGAGCCGATATAATTGTTTTTCAAATCAACAACCGGCAATAAACTCAGCTTGTCCATTTGAAAAGCGGTCAGCACTTCGTAAATGTGTTGGTTTTCGAAAATAGCGGCTTTGGGCTTCGAAATAGGATGAGCACCAACAGCCTCTTCGAATTGATTGAACTCAAAAATATCCTCTTCCGAAATTACTCCCAAAAAGTGCGTCTCATTTACAATGGGCAGATGTCTAACTTTAAACTCTTCCATAAGACTCAAAGCAGTCAATGCAGAGTCGGAAGTTTTTAGCGGAACAATAGATTCGTTAATCAATTCAAAAGCGAGCATATTAAAAGGGGTTTTCGGAAAAATAATCGTCGTTAATAATTTCAATATAATTGTTGTAGCGCGAAACGGATATCACGCCATTGTTCACGGCTTCGCGCACTGCACAGCCGGGTTCGTGTGTATGTGTACAGTTGTTGAATTTGCAATAAACGGCCATTTTACGCATTTCAGGAAAGTAGCCTGGCACTTCCGATGTTTCAAAATCAACCAATCCAAAACCTTTAATACCTGGCGTATCAATTAGATAACCACCAATATCTAAGGGATGCATTTCGGCAAAAGTGGTTGTATGCGTTCCTTTTTGATTAGAGATTGATACGGAGGAAGTCTTGAGGGTTAAACCGGGTTGCAGTACATTTATGAGTTTTGATTTGCCTACTCCGCTATGTCCGCTAAAGAGGTTCGTTTTTCCACGAATCAATGCTTTGAAATCCGCCACTCCGGCGCCTGTTTTTGCCGATAATGCGAAGCAGGAATACCCAATGTCTTCGTAAATTTGCATCCATTCCTTTAATTGGATTTTCATTTTTTCGTCGTGCAAATCAATCTTATTGAAAACAAGAATAGCTGGAATATGATAGGCTTCTGCGGCCAATAAAAACCGATCAATGAATCCACTCGAAGTACGAGGAAAGGCTAGCGAAACAATCAAAACCGCATAATCGATATTGGCTGCAAGAATATGCGTTTGACTACTCAATTTTGTGGCTTTTCGAATCAGATAATTTCTTCGGAAATGGATGTCGGTAATGATTCCAATTTCTTCATCTTTCTGGAGCACAAAGCTCACCAAATCTCCAACAGCAATTGGATTTGTACTTTTTATATCTTTTGTTTTGAATCGGCCTTTTATCTTACAATTATAGCTTAGACCATCGGGTGTTTTCACCATGTACCAACTTCCTGTCGATTTTAAAACAACGCCCTCCACTCTGTTTTTAAATTTATAAGTTTGAATATTTGGGGTAAATTTACAAACTAATATGTATATTAGCCTATGAAATTGAAAGATCATGATTTTTAGTTTACTCCTTTCATTGATACTTGCACCTTTTTTGGCTTTTTTATTGTATTCCTATTTAGGATATCGATTTAAACACGCCTCCTTCAAACTTTTCTATCAAGCTTTTTTTTGGGGAATTTTGAGTGTAATTTTGCCTCTCCTGGTTTATTGGCTGGTCGATATATACGGTTATTCAAAATTGACTAGCCTGCGTAGAATTGTGTTTTATTCTTTTTTCGTCATCGGATTTATACACGAATTTTCCAAATTTTTAGTGTTGAGATATTTTATCCTTCCTGCTCAGAGTTTTAAAAATCCATCCGACGGCATTTTATTTAGCGTAACCGTGAATTTGGGAAGTATGAGTTTGATTTCCATTCTTTTTCTAACTTTCTTGCCCGATTTGCCACATTATATTCTTCTGTCCAATACGATGGTGAGTTTAATTTTTGCTGTTATAATGGGCTTTTTTGTGGGAATGGGAAAAGTAAGGTCAAACAGATTTATCGATTCGTTGACTGGCTTGTTTGGCGCCGCTTTTTTTCATGGTATTTATCAATTTATTGTTGAAACCAACGATCTAAAACTGATGATCGCTTATCTTGTTGGCAGTATTTTTATTGCAGGACTGCTTATTTATAAAGCCATCGATATTGCCGATCAGCTTAAGTTGGACAAAAGCCGGCCTTAACTGATTTAGTTGAGACCACTTCGCCTTTATTGCCTCTTGTTGTAAAAAATTTAGAAATACTTCTTTTTTTCATTAGTGAGTATGTCAGCTTGTTTTTCTACTTTTGCGCCAAACTATTTGATTATGCAAAACTGGTTTACCTGCAAGGTGAAATATCAAAAAATCGATTCGAACGGAAAAATGAGCCGGGCTGCCGAAACATACTTGGTTGATGCCATTAATTTTACCGAGGCCGAAAAACGAATATTCGAGTTGATGGAACAGTACATTAGCGGCGAAATGGAAGTGATTGGAATAACGCGATCCAATTACACAGAAATCTTTCATTACGACTCTGGACAATATTGGTTCAAGGCCAAAGTAAGCTGGAGCGTGTTCGACGAAAAAAGCAGCAAGGAAACTAAAGTGAACAATCAAATGTTAGTTTCTGCCGATTCGGTGCGTGAAGCCTACGATCGCATTTCCGAAAACTTAGAAACGATGCTTGTCCCAGTAGAAATTTCCTTGGTGGCCTTAAGCCCCATCTTGGATGTGTTTCCGCTATTTAATCCGAACGATTCTGTCGACGAAGCCTCGGTTTAATATATTTTCTGCGAAAAGAAACATTTTGAAGTATTTTGGGTATAAAGCATATAATTTATTTATTTTTTTAACGCAATCAGCTATAAATAATTCTAATAATGTTTAAAGAAGCCAATATTCGAATAGGTTCTAGTTTAACCGAATTGTATAAGATAGAAGAATTTGTTGAAAGGATATCAGACCTCTACAACATCAATTCTAACTATTATTCCACGATACTTTTAAGTTTAGACGAAGCTGTTCGAAACGCTATAGAGCATGGAAATCAATTTTCCAAAGCAAAGCATGTCGATATTTCTTTTGTTGCCGAAAACGGACGACTTACATTTGTTGTTACCGATCAGGGTCTAGGATATTCTATAACGGATTATGTTGACCCTACGGATGTAGAATCAACCGAAACCCAAAGTCAAAAGCGGGGACTATTTCTTATTAACCACCTTGCTGATGAGGTTTCTTTCAACGAAAAAAGAAATTCTCTTTCAATCCATTTTATGGTCTCAAGCATTAATCAAGATTTAGCTGTTCAACGCACTGGCGCGCTTCAAAAATATTTTAAAGAAAACTTTAAAAACGTGGCTGTTTAATATTGGAATCTTCTATTTCTTTTTCCACAAAATCAATTCCACTTGTTTCGCTTAATTTCGAATCTGTTCGGTCTTGGATTAATTTGGCCGTCCAAAAGGAAGGTAGTGAAATGGGGGAAATCAATTTTGTTTTTTGTACAGACGAAGAATTGTTGGATATCAATGTCGAATTTTTGCAACACGATGCCTTTACTGACATCATCACCTTTGATTATAGCACAGAGGGACACATTTCCGGAGAGATATTTATTAGCCATGATCGGGTAGTCGCAAACGCGACACGGATGCAGATACCGGTAGTTGAGGAATTTCATCGAATAATTATTCACGGAGTCTTGCATTTACTCGGCTATAACGACAAATCCACCATCGAAAAATCGATCATGACTAGCAAGGAAGATTATTATTTATCTTTGCAGACTAAATTTTAATATAAACTATTCTGATATAAAGATTAATATATTGATAATCAGGTATATAATATTAAAGTTTCACGTGAAACAAAATTAAAATGTTCGAAGAATACGACGTAATTGTAATTGGGGCTGGTCATGCCGGGTCTGAAGCTGCTGCTGCTGCAGCAAATCTTGGATCCAAAACGCTACTTATTACAATGGACTTAAATAAGATAGCGCAAATGTCGTGCAATCCTGCCATGGGTGGCATTGCCAAAGGTCAAATCGTTCGCGAAATTGATGCACTGGGCGGCTATTCCGGTATTGTTACCGACAAAAGTATGATTCAGTTCCGGATGCTTAACCAATCAAAAGGTCCGGCCATGTGGAGTCCTCGCGCACAAAGTGATCGTATGTTGTTTTCGCAGGTCTGGCGCGAATTGTTAGAAAATACAAAAGGATTGGATTTTTGGCAAGACAGCGTAGTGGGTTTAATTGTTGAAAATGGAAAAATTCGCGCTGTTAAAACGGCTATGGGGCAAGTAATCTATTCAAAAGCGGTAATTCTTACAGCGGGTACTTTTCTCAATGGTAAAATTTTTATTGGTGAAAAAACTTTGGCTGGCGGACGAATGGGAGATGCTGCATCAAAGGGCATAACGGAAGATTTGATAGAATTAGGATTTAGGGCAGCCCGGATGAAAACCGGAACGCCCGTTCGAATTGACGGTAGAACAATCGATTTTTCGAAGCTAATTGAACAAGCTGGAGATTCCATTGTAGGTAAATTTAGTTATTTACCTTCTACCAATAATCTTACTATACAACGCAGTTGCTTTTTGGCGTACACCAGTAAAACTGTTCACAATACATTGAAAACAGGATTTCAATTTTCGCCTATGTTTGGTGGTAAAATTGAAGGTGTAGGCCCGCGCTATTGTCCTTCTATAGAAGATAAAATCGAACGGTTTTCCTCAAAAGATAGCCATCAGCTATTTGTGGAACCGGAAGGCTGGACTACGATAGAATATTATCTGAACGGATTTTCGTCGAGTCTTCCCGATTATATCCAATTAAAGGCGCTTCGTGAAATCGAGGGCTTCGAAAATGCAAAAATATTTAGGCCGGGCTATGCCATCGAGTACGATTATTTTCCGCCGGAACAATTGAATTATTCATTAGAAACAAAACTTGTTTCTGGCTTATATTTTGCCGGACAAATAAACGGTACGACCGGTTATGAAGAAGCCGCGGCTCAGGGAATCATGGCAGGAATCAATGCGCATTTAAAAATTCATGGAAAAGAACCCTTTATTTTAGGTCGGGCCGAAGCATATATCGGTGTTTTGATCGACGATTTAATCACAAAAGGTGTTGACGAGCCCTATCGCATGTTTACTTCGCGCGCCGAATATCGGATACTCCTAAGGCAAGACAATGCGGATTTGCGATTAACAAAAAAGAGTTATGAAATTGGGCTGGCTTCA
>DMBV01000135.1 GCA_003445975.1 Bacteroidales bacterium | reverse complement strand
GGAATAGAGATACGCAAGAAACTCGCCTTGTAGGAACAAGCGAATTCAGTACCACTTATGGGAAGGAAGCGGAACAGTCAAAAATAGACTGGAAACTGAAAGACATCGGTGTGGGGTTGATTGTGGAGGATGAAAACTACGACAAACGTTTGACTATTGTAAAAAGAGGCGATGTTTGGGATGGAAAAGAACTCTATGAAAAGGGCGCTTNNTGTATTTCGCTCAAAAAAAGCAAAATGGACACGGCGGTTTTTTGGGCGTGTATCTTCGGAAATATTGTCAATAGCGAGTTTGGAATCTGTAAATCGACAAACTTGCTATGGAATTTGTCTAGCTCGATTTTGATGAATTTTATTTTTCGAGCAATTTTCTAAAATCAGCACCGCTGGGTTCTTGAAAAACCGACAGCTCAAATTCGGGAATCACCGCCAAAATGTGGTCGAAAATATCCGATTGAATGCTTTCGTATTCCACCCAGGTTTTGATTTTGCTAAATACATAAATCTCCATTGGAATTCCCCTTTCGGTGGGCGCAAGCTGTCGAACCATAGTGGTCATTTCGGTATTTAGCAATGGGTAATTGGCGAGATAGTTTCTTAGATATGCTCTGAACACGCCAATATTTGTTTGGCGCAAACCATTTACCAACAAACTGGTGTCCGCTTTTTTTTCTTTGTTTTGCTTTTGAATTCGATTTTCTGTTTCTTGAATATAGCTGCTTAGGTATTCAAATTTTGCAAAGCGTTCGAGCATTTGGGGAGTACAAAATTTCACGCTGTGCATATCCAAAATTACCGAACGTTTTATTCTTCGGCCTTCCGACTCTTCCATTCCTCTCCAATTTTTTACGGAATCGGAAATCAAGCTGTAGGTGGGAATGGTACTGATGGTATTGTCCCAATTTTTAACTTTTACGGTAGTAATTGAAATATCGATCACAGTCCCGTCGGCATCGTATTTGGGCAAACTAATCCAATCGCCTTCTTTTACCATATCAAAAGCGGCCAATTGAATTCCGCTTACAAAACCTAAAATGGGATCTTTAAAAACAAGCAATAGAATAGCCGAAACCGCTCCCAATCCGGCCAAAATACTGATTGGATTTTTTTCAATTATCGCGCTAATAATCAATATAATACTAATTATCCAAACAATTAGCTTGATGATTTGTCCAAACCCTTTTACAGGCAATTTTTTGCTGTCCGATTGTTCTGTATAAACCTGAATAAAAGTGTCAACTATGGCATTGGTAACATAAGCAATGATGATGTATTCATAGAGTTCGATAAGTAGAACAAGGAATTTTATTGTCGATTCGTCTCCTTCAAAAATGTATTTGATAGTCCAGCTAACAAAGAATGCCGGAATAAGATACGAAGATTTGTGGAAAATACGGTGTTGCAGTAGATAATCGTCCCATTGTGTTTTAGAACTCCTGATATGTTTTGCTATATAATTTCTTAAAAACCATCGTGTTATGAAAAACAAAAATATAGAAACAAAAATACTTAGAAGCAAAAGGCTGTAATTTGAAAGCACCAGTGTGCTTTCGTCGGAGAAGTTAAGCCGTACGAATAGATCGCTAATATATGCTCTGGCATTATCGAAAATAGACAATAATTTCATGTTTCTATGTTTTTAAAGCTTGCTGAGTCTAGGCCAATTTTAAGGTAGAATGGCCTTGCGAAAACTTTTTTTTAAATTCTGGCTAATGCTATTCATCGTTCTTTTCTCCTAGTGATTCGAATGGGCAAAATTATTCAATTTTCATGAAACCGGCATCAAAAAGGAAATTATAAACCCACTAAAAAATTTAAAATCCCAAAACGCTTTTTTATTAGAAGTGAATTTCAATTGCGAGACGCAAACCGAAATTTGGTCTTTTAATGATAGGCGTAGCTCAACTGGTCGAGGATTGGAAGAAACAAATTAGGCGTGCAGGTATTCACAAAGTTTGTATTTTATATTTTTCAACTCCACAAAACTTAAATTTTTCTTGTAGATACGAACCAAATCCTGAATGCCGTTCGATCGGAAAATACTTGCTAAAGCTGCATCAAAATTATTGTCGCTGATATTAAATTTAATATTCACGATTGCTTTCTCAAATGCGTCCCATTTTATTTCTTTTTCTATCTTAAAATAGTGTGTTTCAGAATCATTCATGTCCATAAAAAATCCATTTTCAATTTCTTTTACAAAAAATTCCTTTTTAACTTCAATAATGCTTTGGTAGGTTTCGATGGGTCTGTATCGCTCAAAGCGATAACCCAAGTCTTCCAAAGCATCAATGATTTGCGGTAAAAACGAATAATTGGCCAAGCCTTTTATTCGCAAGGCCGGAACTTCTTGATTCTGAACGGAGATTCTCGCCGAAACCATATCCAAGTCGATTTTCAACGACTTTTTCAAAGCCATTGCTGAACGAATGGTAGATTCTTTCGAATATTTTTTCTTGGTAACCAAGAACAAGGAGCCCGGTACTTTTTCTTCCGGAAAATCTCCATGATAGCCCGGGAAAGCATGAGCGGTTTCTAAAATTAGATTCATATTGCCCATTTCTGGGCTGATTGCTACCAACAATTCTTTTTTTGTCAGGATTCCGGAAACTTCTATTCTTGTATTCATTTCGAACATTTTATTTAGTGCAATGTCAAATATATGCCATTTCAACGAATTGAAAAAATAATTTAGAAACTTTCTAGATTGGTTCACTGTTTTTCTGTTTTGATACCCAAAATGAATTTGCCAAACTGATGCAGGATACAGCTAGGGAATCTCGATATTTCGGTTGGCAAAAGCAAATCAATTCAATTAATTGGAAACCACGTCCAATACGATTTGGCGCTTTATCTGCATACGATTCAGGACGTTTTTTTTTAACTCATTCGATTGTCTTTTTTTACTATATGAAGTTCCTAACAAGGGTGTAAAATATTTAAAATTTTGGCAGAAATATTCAAAAGAACTGTGAATTGATAAACGAATTATAATTAATTTTGTTGACTATTCACAAATTGACATTAAAAAAATATACTTTATATGAAGAAACATAATTTTTATGCCGGCCCTTCCATCTTACCGCAATTTACCATTGATGAAACAATCAAAGGCATTCAAGAATTTGCAGGAACGGGATTGTCTATTTTAGAAATTTCGCACCGTTCAAAACAATTTGTAGCCGTTGTGGACGAATCGATTGCTTTGTTCAAAGAATTATTAAACATTCCTGATAATTATAGTGTTGTGTTTTTGGGTGGAGGAGCCAGTTTGCAATTTACCATGGTTCCGTACAATTTGCTCAATAAAAAAGCCGCTTATTTAAATACAGGAACTTGGGCGTCAAATGCTTTGAAAGAAGCAAAATTTTTTGGCGAAGTCGTTGAAGTGGCTTCTTCCAAAGACAAAATGTTTAACTACATTCCCAAAGGCTATCAAGTTCCCGAAGATGCCGATTATTTCCATATTACTACAAACAATACCATTTATGGAACCGAAATATTGGAAGATTTTGATTGCAAAGTGCCCTTGGTGGCTGATATGTCGTCCGATATTTTCAGTCGCCCGGTTGATGTATCAAAATATGCAATTATTTATGGCGGTGCACAGAAGAATTTGGCTCCAGCAGGTTTAACCTTTGTGATTATACGAAACGATATTTTAGGAAAAGTAGATAGACCAATTCCAACTATGTTGAACTATCAAACACATATTGATAAAGAATCCATGTTTAATACACCTCCCGTACTTCCAATTTTTTCGGCACTTCAGACGTTGAAATGGGTGAAAACGCAAGGTGGCGTAGCGGCAATGGAAAAGAAAAATATCGAAAAAGCCAAATTGCTTTACGATGAAATAGATCGGAATAAATTTTTTAAACCAACTATCCCAAATCCGGACGATCGTTCGCGCATGAATATTTGTTTTGTTATGAACGATGGATACCAAGAATTGGAAAAAGATTTCCTCGATATTGCAAGTGCAAATGGCATGTTGGGATTAAAAGGACATCGTTCGGTGGGCGGATTTAGGGCTTCTACCTACAATGCACTTCCATTAGAAAGTGTTCAAGCTTTGGTAGATTTGATGAAAGAATTTGAATTGAATCATTGATATCGAGTAAAATACAAAATCATGACAAAAGTATTAGTAGCCACCGAAAAGCCTTTTGCAGCCACAGCACTGACTCAGATTAGGCAAATCATCGAAGATGCAGGTTTTCGTTTTGCCGTTCTCGAAAAATATACCCATACAGATCAGCTTCTGGAAGCTGTAAAAGATGTAGATGCGCTCATCATTCGGAGCGATTTGGCCAACAAAGCGGTTATTGAAGCGGCTCCTAAGCTGAAAATCATTGTGAGGGCAGGAGCCGGTTACGATAATATTGATTTAGAAACTGCCACCGCCCATCAAGTGGTAGCCATGAATACTCCCGGACAAAACTCCAATGCAGTAGCTGAATTGGTTTTTGGAATGATGATTTTTCAAGCCAGAAAACAGTTTACCGGAAAAACAGGAGCCGAACTGAGAGGAAAGAAAATTGGAATTCATGCCTATGGAAACGTTGGAAAATATGTGGCTGCCATTGCAAAAGGATTTGGAATGGATGTTTATGCATTTGATCCATTTGTCAAAAAGGAAGAAATTCTTGCGGATGGAATCAAAGTTTGCGAATCGGTTGAAGAATTGTACCAAACGTGTCAATACGTGAGTTTGCATATTCCTGCCAATGCCAAAACAAAAAAATCCATCAATTATTCTTTGCTCAGCACAATGCCCAAGGGAGCTACGCTGATCAATACAGCCCGCAAAGAAGTGATTGATGAAAATGATTTGTTAAAAATATTTGCAGATCGTTCTGATTTTACATATCTTAGCGATATTGAACCTGATTGTAAGGAAGAATTGGCAGCAAAATATGGCGATAGAATCTTTTTTACATTAAAAAAAATGGGTGCTCAAACTGACGAAGCAAACATGAACGCAGGTGTTGCTGCAGCGCAGCAAATTGTAGGATTTATAAAGGATGGAAATACGCGCTACAAAGTGAACTAGTAAATCAACAACGCATCATAAATTCTGTTTTACATAACCATCTAATCATCTAAAACTATGAATAGCCCAAATTATTCTCCCTCGTTTTTTCGGTTCGAAGATCTCCGCGTATATCAAAAATCACTAGATTATTTTGTATGGGTTCATTCCGCTGTTCAAAAATTCCCACAAGCAAATTCAAATGCCTTGGCCAAAGATTTTGCCGAAACGGCCATGAATATTGCAGGAAAAATTGCAGAAGGTTCCTCAAAAAACAAAATGCAATTTATCTTTCATCTGAAAGAAGCGAAGACAGCCATCCGGCAATGTGTTATGTTCACTTCAACGGCAATTAAATTGGGCTATTTTGGAGCTGAACAAGAGGAAATAAGTAGAAATTATTTAATGGAACTTACCAAAATGCTTGGTGCTCTGATTGGCTCCATTCAGCGAGAACACAATCCAACGCATTCCAGCACTGGAAATAGATCGGAAGTTGACGAAGAGGAAGACGACCCAAATACTTACTAAACAATAACCAATTACTCTAAATAAATCAATCAATTAAAAACTATGGCCATTTTAAAACCATTCAAAGGCTTCCGCCCACCACAAAATATTGTTGAAAAATTGGCAGCTTTGCCCTACGATGTTATGAATTCTGACGAAGCAGCTGCTATGGCTCAAGGAAATCCATATTCTCTGCTTCATATTACCCGTTCCGAAATTGATTGTCCGGCGGGAATCGACGTTCATGCACAAGAAGTGTATGATAAAGCGGTAGAAAACTATTCCAGATTTAAACAAAACGCTTGGTTGGTTCCAGACCAATCACCCAAATTTTATATCTATGCGCAAACCATGAATGGGCGCACACAGTATGGAATTGTGGGTGCTGCTTCCGTCGACGATTATTTGAATGGGATAATAAAAAAACATGAACTCACACGCCCCGATAAGGAAGAAGACCGAATGATTCATGTGCGTATCAACAACGCAAATATCGAACCCGTTTTCTTTGCTTATCCCGCCGTGGCGGAAATCGATGAAATTGTAGAACAGATTGTGAAATCGCAAACTCCCGACTACGATTTTGTGGCTTCCGACGGTTTTGGTCATCATTTTTGGACGATTCACGACAAATCGATCAACGAAAGAATAGAACATCTTTTTGCCGAAAAAGTGCCTTTTACCTATGTAGCCGACGGACATCACAGAACTGCTGCTGCGGCATTGGTTGGTGCCGAAAAAAGAAAAGCAAATCCCAATTTCACGGGCGAAGAAGAATTTAATTTTTTCTTGGCGGTTCATTTTCCCGACAATCAACTCCAGATTATTGATTACAACCGTGTTGTAAAAGATTTGAACGGATTGACAAGCGAAGAATTTTTGAAAAAACTATCCAACGATTTTGTAATAAGCCAAGCACATGCCGAAATCTTAAAACCAACAAAACTGCACGAATTTTCGCTTTACTTGGATGGAAAATGGTATCGGTTAAATGCCAAAGCAGGAACCTTCAACGATAAAGACCCAATCGGGGTTTTAGATGTTACCATTCTTTCCGAAAAAATATTGAGTAAACATTTGGATATAAAAGATTTAAGGACTTCAAAACGCATTGATTTTGTAGGAGGAATTCGGGGCTTGAGCGCACTTCAACAGCGCGTTGACAGTGGCGAAATGCAACTTGCTTTTGCGCTTTTTCCCGTTTCCATGAAGCAACTGATCGACATTGCCGATTCGGGAAATATCATGCCGCCAAAAACCACTTGGTTTGAGCCAAAGCTTCGAAGTGGGCTTGTCATTCATGAGCTTGTCTAATTCGACCTAATCTCAACAAAAAAAACCGGTGAAAAGCCGGTTTTTTTATGTTATTTTAATTATTTGCTTTCTTGTAAAAACCAAATTGACTGTATATTTGCCATTCTATTTTAGATCAATGAATTAAATTGTATTAATATGATAAAGGCCATCCATCTATTCAAATTTAGTAGTTTCTTGCTTCTTTTAATTTTTCTTTCTTCTTGTAATAAAGCTCCAATATACAAAGCTGTTGCCGAAGACAAAATGAAAAAAGAAATCCAATACATCGGATTCGACAACCAAAGTGCTATTCGCTATGCCATCTCGAACGATCAGGAGTTTCTTTACATTCGTCTGGAGGCATTGAGTAAGCCGGCCGTATTAAAGATTATTCAATCGGGATTTTACATCTATTTTGATACCATTGGCAAAAAAGACAAAAATATGTGGTTAAATTTCCCAATCGGCAAGTCCGACGGCTTATTTCAAGCAAAGCTCTTTAAAGAAGTTGACAAAGAAAACGCAGCCATTACGGGCAAAATTGAATTGGAATCGCAGCTCAAAGAAGTTGGGAAATTGGCTGCTTTTGGCGCCAATGAAACCGAAGAAATGGTGGAAAATGATCTTGATAAAGGATTTGCGTTTCGTTTGGAAAGTGGCGAATACGGTAGCTTGAGCTATTATGCCGCTATTCGTTTGGATAAAATTAAAAAAGGAGGTTATCATTCCATCGATAAACTGAATATTGGCATTATTTCCGGCGCGTTCAAAAAACCCAATTTGGGCGGCAGTGCCGGCGGTGGTGGTGGCGGTGGAAGAGGCGGAGGAAATTATGGTGGCATGAGTAGAGTTCCACAACCGCAAAATCAATCCAACATGGACCCGGAACGGATGCGCGATATGTATCTGATGAGTCAGCCAATCACTTTCTGGGTAAATGTTCAAATCTATAAGCCTTAAAACGCTTTTTAAAAACTCCTCTATGCGCTTTTTCTTTTTCCTACTCTTTCTGCTTTCATTCAATGCCATTGCTCAACAAAGCTCGTTTACGCTTAGCGGAACCATCAGAGATGCGGAAACAGGAGAAGATTTACCGGGCGCCACAGTAAGCATTCAAAATAAAATTGGAAGCGGAACGTCGGCCAATTCCTATGGTTTTTTTTCAATTCAAATTGCCGAAGGTGAACAAACCGTTTTGGTTAGTTATCTCGGTTATCAAAGCCAGAAAATTGCTCTTGTTCTAAATAAAAGCAAACAGCTCAATATAGAACTAAAACCGATATCGGCCGAATTGGAAGAAGTTGAAATAGTGGCCAAACGCGATGATGAAAATGTTCGTGCAAACGAAATGACTGTGGCGAGTGTAAATGTGAAAGAAATAGAAAGTATTCCTGTTTTGTTTGGCGAAAAGGATGTTTTTAAAACTTTGCAGCTTATGCCGGGAGTAAAACCGGCCGGTGAAGGAAGTTCAGGATTTTATGTACGGGGCGGCACAACCGACGAAAATCTTATCCTCCTCGACGAAGCGCCCGTTTACAACGCCTCTCACATGTTGGGATTTTTCTCCATTTTCAATTCGGATGCTCTGCGCGATGTGAAACTCTATAAAGGCGGAATGGGCGCCGAATACGGCGGACGACTTTCGTCGGTGCTGGATATCAAAATGAAAGAAGGCAATGCCAAAAAGTTGAGCGTCAATGGCGGAGTCGGATTGATTGCTTCGCGCTTAACAGTGGAATCGCCTTTGCTCAAAAACAAAGGATCATTTATTGTTTCCGGCCGTAGAACCTATGCCGACTTATTTACTGTTTTCTCTTCCAAAGAGGCCATAAAAAATGCGCAGTTGTATTTTTACGATTTCAACCTAAAAGGAAATCTCCGCGTAGGCGATAAAGACAGACTCTTTGTTTCAGGGTATTTTGGAAGAGATAAATTTGGATACGACGAGCATTTTGGATTTAGTTGGGGAAATATTACTGCCACCACTCGCTGGAATCATATTTTCAATCCCAAACTTTTTTCAAATACTTCTTTTATCTATAGCCGATACAGCTATCAAATATTGGCCGGCCCCACCGACAGAAGAGTTGAAATAGGCTCGCATATCATCGATTACAATCTAAAACACGACTATCAATATTTTCAAAACGAAAATAGCAATTGGAAATTTGGTTTCAATGCAATTCATCACACCATGAATCCGGGCGATTTAAATTCGGACGAAAATGACTTGTTCAACTCATTGACAGTTGAAAAAAGATATGCGTTGGAAACTGCATTGTATGTGACCAACGAGCGCAAATTAAACGCTGATTTCACCCTCAATTACGGATTGCGTTGGTCGGGTTTTTTGCAGCTTGGACCGGGCAACATCTATTCCTTCAATACCTATGGCGATGTTGTTTCGACCAAAATCTACGATAAATGGGAAAAAGTGATCGGATACAACGCACTTGAACCTCGATTGAATGCCACTTGGGTACTCAATTCTTCTTCATCGCTCAAAGCATTTTATTCCTATGCAAAACAATACATGCATTTGCTTAGCAATTCGTCGAGCGAATCGCCAACAGATATTTGGTTGCCAAGTAGCAACAACGTCAAACCATCCTCATCCAATCAATTCGGACTTGGCTATTACCGCAATTTCGACCAAAATGCTTTTGAGTTTTCTATCGAAACGTATTTTAAAAACATGCAGGATTTGATAGATTATAAAATTGATGCACAGGTAACTTTAAATCCGTTGGTGGAAGGCGATTTGGTTTTTGGCGAAGGGCGGGCTTATGGGCTTGAATTGTTTTTCAAAAAGCGAAAAGGAATATTAACCGGCTGGATAGCTTATACTTTGTCAAAAACCGAACGAAGGTTCGAAGAAATAAATCTGAATAATTGGTATCCGGCCAAGCAAGATAGAACGCACGATTTCTCAATCGTTTTGATGTATCAACTGAGTCCACGACTTCAATTTTCGGGAACTTGGGTCTATTATACCGGCAATGCCGTTACTTTTCCCGAAGGGAAATACGTTTTGAATGGTCAGGATATTTTGTTGTATTCGGATAGAAATGCGTATCGAATGCCCGATTATCACCGTTTGGATATTGGCCTAAGTCTGAAAAACAAAGATTATAAAACGGTTTATGATGCACAAACGGGAAATACATTTCAGCAAAAAAAACGCTTTCATTCTAGTTGGAATTTTTCCATTTACAATGCCTACAACAGGGAAAATGCGTATTCAATCACGTTTGCTCCTGATCCCGACAACTCAAACATTATGCAAGCCACGCAGTTGTCGTTGTTCAAAATCATCCCATCCATTACCTATAATTTCAATTTCTGATGATTAAACTAAAAATACATACTGTCTTTTTGAGCCTTTTAATTACTTTCACTTTTTCGGCTTGCGAAAAAATTATTTCGGTCGATTTAGATCATACCGAGCAAAAGGTAGTTGTAGATGCCGTGGTGAGCAATATTCCCGGGAAATCCATTGTCGTTTTGTCAAAATCAATCGATTTGTTTTCTGAGCAAGAATATCCAAACATCAACGATGCCACAGTGCTTATTCGATCTTCGGCGGGCGAAGAAATTGTTTTTGAGGAAGTGCAAGATGGGGTTTATCAAAACCGCGACTTCGTAGGGGAAATTGGCACCGAATATCGTTTAAGTGTCGAATGGAACGAATATTCGATTGAGGCAAAGTCGATCATGCCAGCTCCAGTTCCAATCGATTCGGTCGAAGTCGTTGTTTCGCAGCGCGGCTTTATGGGAAATGAAGAAACTTCCTATGCTTTAAAAGTGCATTTCACCGATGCTGTTGATCAAGAAAATTTCTACCGGTTCGATGTTTTTCGAAACGATTCGCTCTACGATGGATTTGTTGTGAGCAACGATTTGTTTTACAATGGCAGATCTACGTATCAGTTTTTGATGAATTACGATATGCGGCCGCTTGATGTTATTCGTGTTCAGCTTTCTGCCATCGATAAAGCCAATTACAACTATTTTTTGGTGCTTAGCCAAAGTGGTTCTGCTTTTAATATTGCGCCCGGAAATCCGGTTTCCAATTTAACAGGAAATGCCATTGGCTATTTTGGCGCTTATGGCCAAAGCGAAAGTACAATTGCCTTGCCGCAGGAGGAATAGAATGAAATCTGGCTTCAAGGAAGTCTTATTTCTTCTTGCATTTTAAAATGGTGTGACTTACGCCCAAATCAGTAAATTCCTCGGCAATCGAAAAACCGGCCGCCTCCACCAAGCGTTTCATATCTTCAGAATGGTACATTCGGCTGTTTCCGTTCGCAATGCACGAAAAATAGAGCGAAGTCATATTTAAGCTGTAAGTAGAAGCTTCGTATTTCTGGTTGTCCCAAAAAGTTTCGTTGATATACAAAGCGCCCTGGTCGTTCAAAGCATCAAAAGATCGGCGAAGTAGGTGAGCAATTTCTTCTTCCGAAAAACAATCCAAAAACTGACTCATCCAAACCACATCGGCGCCTTTTGGGAAAGGCTTTTTGGCATCCAGCAAATCAATGGCAAAACCGTCTATTCGGTCGGCAAAACCATGTTTTCCAATATTTTGATAGGCTACGTTTAATTGGCCGGGCAAATCTAGGATGGTAATTTTCGCATCGGGATTGAATTCGGCACATTTTATCGAAAATTTTCCGGTATTACCGCCTACGTCTAAAATTCGTTTTGGATTGTCTTGAAAAATAATGGGCAAAGCCAAGGGAAATACGATATCCGAATAATAGTGATCAAACTGAAACCAACTTTCTTGAACTTGTTCGGGAAGCGACGACAAGGCTTCGTAAACGGTTTTCCAGTTTCCAAATACTTTCAAACCTTCGGCTTGGCCATTTTTTATCGATTCTTCCAAATGAAAAAAACCAAGGTAATTTACATCGTGTGTAAAATCCATATTGGCAATTGTCAATGGATCGTTGAGGATAAAATAGCCCGTTTTTGTGAGCAAAAATTTGTTGTTTACCTGACGAACAACGCCAATGCTTAATCCTGCATCGAGCAAGACTTGTACGCCATAATTGGATAGTTTTAATTTTTTGGCAATGCTTGAAACTTCGATGCCCTCTTTTCTCGATTCTTCAACCATTTGAAGGATTCCGAGCTTACGCATAACTCTAACCGCCTGAAAGGCAATCGGTCCAAAGGCTATTTTCTGAGCCTCAAACTTTGCATTTAGTGCCGATAATTTGTCCGAACCAAAATTTCGCATAGTCAATAATTTAGAATGTTGCTGTATTGGTCCATATTCCATGCAGATTGCAGCCTATTTCAACCAAAACCACATTTCCCTTTTCCAGTTTGATAAAATATTCGGAAAAGCCCCGAATAGAACCTTTTTCAAACTCCGTGGAAGCCACCAATTTGTCGTTTTTGTAAATTTTCATATAGTCAATCCAATGGTTTTCCAATGTTGGATGAACGATGCCTTGCGAACCCATGTGAATTTTTACCAATGTAAATCCTTTTTCATCCGATTCTAGAAAGCTAATCTCGGGCGTGTGTTTCAGCTCAAATTCCGTTGGACTTTCGGTATTGGCAATTTTCATTTTCTGACGGTTGATAATCAGATTGTCTTTGGCTATGTCTTGGCTTTGAGCCATCGAAGGCAGTGAGATACCAATGGTACTTAATGCTATTCCTGCCAAGCCAATTTTTTTGAATGCGTCTCTTCTTTTCATTTTTTGCGTTATTGATAAATATTTTCTTTCAGTTTCGATTTTAAAAATACGTGAACGACTATTTTTGGAACTGGGTCGTAACCGCTCGTTCCCCATGGATGACAACGGCCAATCCGATTTATGGCCAATGCTCCTCCTTTTATCAAACCAAATTGTTTTAAAGCATCTAAACTGTATGCACTACAAGTGGGATAATGCCTGCAACTGGCCGGTGTGAGCGGTGAAATTACATAGCGATAAAAATGGATTGGCAAACTGGCCAACTGAATCGTGATAGGAGTTTTGGTCGCTTCCAAAATAATCGGTTTTTTACAAAAGTAAGCAAAATAATTTCACTCTTCTACTCGCTTTCCATCTCGTTCAAAATCGATTGAATGTCTTGTTCGGTCGATCGAAGCGTTTCTTTGCAAAACTGAAGCAAGAACGCAGCTCGTTTTACTTTTAAAGATAAATCGTCAATGTTAATATTTTCATTTTCAATTTCTTGAATAATGTTTTCGAGTTCCTCTAAAGCGAGGCTATAGGTCAGTTTCTTGCTCATTGTTGTTTTTTTTAATGATTAGGCTTTCAATTTTTCCATCGAAGATTTCGGTACAAATTTGAGAATTATCTTCTACATCTTCCAGTTGTCGTACTATTTTTCCATTTACGCGCGTAATGCTATATCCTCTTTTAAGAATTTGTCTTGGATCGGCCAATTGGAGTAAATGCTCCATCTGGTTTAGCTTTTGCGAATTTGTTTGAATCCGGTTTAAGCTTCCTTTTTGAAGGATTTCATGCTTGAGTGCGAGTGTGTTTTTTGTGTTTTTAAATTGTATTTTGCTCTGTCTCTTCAATTTTTTTGCAATCTGTTCTAACTCTTGAAAAACCAAGAGCAGCTTTATTTTTAAGTCGTGCTGAAGGATAAGGGTGAATTTCTCCAAATCGAAATGAGCGCGTTTTAGCAAATTATTCACCGCTTTCTGATAGCGGTGATTCCTATTTAGAAGCCATTGTGTGTTTGTGTGCATTTTTTCTTGAACAAGATAGTTCAGCTCTCTACTTTGGCTACTTAGGTTTTTTTGATGAGCCGTCAACAAATTTTGAGCATATTGTAGGATAGTCTGATTCAGAGTCGTCATTTTTTGCTCGAACAGGAAATTGTTCGACAGAATGTATTCGGCTACCGCAGTAGGTGTTTTTAGATGCGTATGCGCCACTCTGTCGGCAATGCTAAAATCTCTTTCGTGGCCAATGCCCGTAAAAACCGGAAACTGCGATTGCGCAATTCGGGCCGCAAGCGCGTATTCGTCGAAGCAGCTTAAATCGAGTGTGGAACCGCCACCACGAATAAGAACCAAAACAT
The DNA here is from genome assembly GCA_003445975.1 of Bacteroidales bacterium. Taxonomy (GTDB): domain Bacteria; phylum Bacteroidota; class Bacteroidia; order Bacteroidales; family UBA12170; genus UBA12170. The sequence continues at coordinate 248 of DMBV01000135.1, read as the reverse complement.
CAAAATTTTGCAAACTTAGTTCTGCATTGTTAAAAGCTTGTTCAATGCTTGCGGCTGCATTTTCGCCTTGCATGCTTGCCTGAAAAAGGATGGTTTTGAAAGTATAGCCTAAGTTATTGTCTTTCAGTTGTTTTATAAAATCCTGATAACCGGCTGCCGTTGCGGAACTAATGATTGCAATGTTTTGGATCACCGGTGGCAGCACATGTTGTTGATTGAAATCGAGCAATCCTTCTTGCTCCAGACGG
>DMBV01000022.1 GCA_003445975.1 Bacteroidales bacterium | reverse complement strand
CGCCAAAACAGCTATTTAGACGATTTAATTCCCAAAAAATCTGAGCAAGAAACCCTTTCACAAAAACTTAACTTACTCCAGAATTTTGGCAAAACAGGCGAGCTGGTTTTGAACGAAATCCGCTTGATATTCAGAAATAAGCGCGCTAAAACAACCATGGCTTTGCTCCCGCTCTTTTTGCTTTACGGATTATTTTTTTATCCAAATGAGGAAATGAACAACAATGTTTTTATGCTTGTATTTGTTGGCATTTTCGTAACCGGAAGTTTTATGATTGCCTACGGTCAATATCTGATGGCTTGGGAAAGCAGCAATTTCGATTTTGTACTGAGCTCGAACATTGGCATTTCCGATTATTTTAAAGCCAAATACTTTTTGCTTCTAACCCCTACGCTTTTGCTTTACATCTTTACCATTCCCTATGCTTTTTTTGGAATGAAAATTTTCTGGATCAATTTTGTGTCGCTCTTGTACAATGTAGGAATAAACATCCCGTTTTTGCTCTATGCCGCTTCCTACAACAAAAAACGCATGGAATTGGGCAGCGGATCGATGATGAACTACCAAGGATTGGGAGTAAATAATTTTATTATTTCGCTCCCTTTATTACTTATTCCGGCCTTTCTTTGGTGGCTTTTCAAGATTTCTTTTGGAGAAATTGCTGCCATAGTCATTCTTGCCGGTATCGGGATTTTAGGATTGGCTTTCAATCAAAGTTTGATTCGCATTGCGATAAAACACTTTGAGAAAAACCGCTATGCCCTTGCGCAAGGATATCGTCAAAAAGGATAATCACAAATCAATTTTAATAAAATACAATCAATGATAAAAGTAGAAAATCTAACGAAAGTTTATGGCGGCGTAACCATTTTAAACATTCCTGCATTGCATATTCCCAAAGGAGAAAGTTTTGGATTGGTGGGCAACAATGGTGCCGGAAAAACAACTTTTTTCCGCCTAATTCTCGACCTGATTAGAGCCAATAGTGGAGCTGTATTCTCCAAAGAAATCCCCACATCCGCATCAGAACAATGGAAAGAATATACTGGCTCGTATCTGGACGAAGGCTTTCTGATTGATTACCTCAGCCCGGAAGAATATTTTCAATTTGTCGGGAAAATAAACAAACTGTCGCAAGAAGAAATCGATCAGTTTATGGTTTCGTTTCAAGATTTCTTCAATGGAGAAATTATTGGACACAAAAAATACATCCGCGATTTTTCAAAAGGAAATCAAAAGAAAATTGGCATTTCGGCAGCAATAATGAGCCAGCCGGAAGTACTCATTTTGGACGAACCTTTTTCCAATTTAGACCCGACAACTCAATTTCGCCTGAAAAAACTTCTCAAAGAATTGCAAGAGCAAAAACAAGTGACCATGCTTATTTCGAGTCACGATTTAAATCATGTTACCGAAGTTTGTAAAAGAATAGTTATTTTACAAAAGGGTGATATTGTGCAAGATATAGTTACAAGTAAAGATACATTGAAAGATTTAGAAGCTTATTTTGCTGTTTAGAAAATGGCAGATTTAGATTGTAATAATCTCTTCCTCTTTTTCAACAAAATGAGCTTCTGCTTTGGCAATATATTTATTGGTGATTTCCTGAATCTCGATTTCCAGAGATTTAATTTCATCTTCCGAAACGCCATCCTCTTTCAATGCTTTTGCCATTTCATTGGCCGACCGACGCACATTTCGAATGCCAATTTTGGCATGTTCTGTTTCGTTTTTCGCATTTTTTACCAAATCCAACCGACGTTCTTCTGTCAATGGAGGAACATTGATTCGAATAATGAGGCCATCGTTTTGCGGATTAAAACCCAAATTGGCGTTCATGATCGCTTTTTCGATGACATGCAATACGTTTTTATCCCAAGGCTGAACAATAATTTGACGAGGATCGGGCGTAGTGATGTTCGACATTTGCTCGATAGGCGTTAAAACGCCATAAAACTCGGCTTTTACACCCAACAACATTTGAGGATTTGCTTTTCCGGCACGTATTTTCTTGAATGCAATAATCAAATGCTCTATTGCTTTTTCCATGCTTTCCTTGGCATCGTCCAATATCATTTTCGATTCTTCCGTCATAAAATTCCTTTTTTTTGCCAAACAAAAATAAAACTAATTTCCCTTTTCACAAAAAATTATAAAATATTGATTCGAGCTGCATACACTATTATCAAAATCGGGAACGGATTTAGATCATGAAGCCCATTCTTAAAAATTAAATCCCCGGTAAAATGAATCAGCATATCGCCGGTTTCTAAAACTGCTGATGTGCTTTATTTTGGTCTGAATATTCTGTCATGGAATAAAGGGAAGCGGTCTGGATTCCCTGATTTTAAAATGCAAACCATTTTAAAAAAGCAGAACTTTATAAANNGCCTATGTCGTTTATGGAGAAAATATTCAATACCCCATGCCGGGAATAGTGGCCAATTTATACAACGCCAATGGAGTGTTTGTAGCTAGCTCTATTACCAACATCGAGGGCATTTTTGCATTTAGCAATTTAACCGCCGGCGAAAATTATTCCGTTCACTTTACCACCGATTTAGATCCTTGTGGTGTAAACCTGGCCGATGCCTACCTATTGCTAAACTATTTAAATGGCAAGATAGAATTGACCGATTTGCAATTGAAAGCCGCCGATGTAAATGGCGATACACAAGTAAATTACGCTGACTTTTCATTCATTGTAAGCCAATGGTATATCCATGGCGAAGACTTCCCCGCCGGCGAATGGGTATTGCCCGTTTGGACTTTTACCGCAAGTGG
>DMBV01000088.1 GCA_003445975.1 Bacteroidales bacterium | reverse complement strand
AGTAATAAATTTTCTCTTAAAAAGCCTAACAACCAATGGTTGTTAGGCTTTTTTTGTATCTTTAAATTTTTATCTATACTTCGAAAAATGCAAATAAAACAGCTTCTTTTTTGTTCTTTATTTTTTTTAGGACTAACTACAAGTCAGGGACAAACCTACCAAATTAAACATCTGGAACCAGCTTTTTGGTGGATTGGGATGCAGCATCCACAACTACAAATACTGGTTCATGGAGATAAAATTGGCGAATTGAATCCTAGCATCTCCTATCCTAACTTGCGGCTCGATTCAATCGTTCAGACATCCAATTCAAACTATTTATTTCTCTACCTAAGTCTAAATGAAAATACAAAAGCCGGAAGCTTTGACCTGATTTTTAGCAAAGAGAAAAAGGAAATAATACGGTACGGTTACGAATTGAAACCGCGAGATCCAAATTCAAAAAACAGAATCGGATTCAACAACGCGGATGCCATGTATTTAATAACACCCGACAGATTTGCAAACGCCATTCCGGAAAATGACAATAACCCAACTCTTTCCGAAACAGCCAATCGAAACAATCCGCAAGGCCGCCATGGAGGCGATATACAAGGCATTATCAATCATTTGGATTACATCCAAAAGATGGGATTTACCGCACTTTGGGTAAATCCTGTTTTGGAAAATAATCATAAAAAAACCAGCTATCACGGCTATTCTACAACAAATTATTACCAAGTGGATGCCCGCTTTGGCAGCAACGAAGATTATGTTCGCCTGAGCGAAGAAGCTGCTAAAAAGGGAATAAAATTAATTATGGATCAGATTATGAACCATTGTGGTTTGGAACATTGGTGGACAACCGATTTGCCCGAAAAAAATTGGTATCATTATCCCGATAAAATTCAATACAGCAATCACCGCCGAACAACCCTGAACGATCCTTATGCTTCTCAGAGCGATCGACAACTTTTTGAAGATGGTTGGTTTGTGGCCAGTATGCCGGATTTAAATCAATCAAATCGGCTTTTGGCCGATTACCTAATCCAAAACAGTATTTGGTGGGTCGAATATGCCAATTTGGGCGGAATTCGACACGATACACACCCCTATTCCGGAAAAGAATTCATGGCCGAGTATGCCTGTAGAATTATGCAAGAATATCCCAATTTTAATATCGTTGGTGAAGAATGGAGTCCAAATCCTGCTGTTTTAGCAAAATGGTTAAATGGAAAATACAATGCCGATGGATTCAAAAGCTGTTTGCCTTCTTTGATGGATTTTCCTTTGCACATGGCATTGATAAAAGCCTTGATCGAAGAAGAATCGTGGGACAAAGGATGGATAAATCTATACGAAATGCTCAGCAATGATTTTCTCTATCCAAATGCTTCCAATCTGGTTATTTTCCCCGACAATCACGATATGAGCCGCTTTTATACGCAAATTGGAGAAGATTTCGATCTGTACAAAACCGGTCTGATTTACGTAGCCACTATTGCTCGAATTCCTCAAATATTCTATGGAACAGAATATTTAGCTTCCAGCCCAGGAGAACGAGATGATGGAAAACTCCGGAGCGATGTTCCGGGCGGCTGGATTGGGGATAAAACCAATGCGTTTTCGGGCGAAGGTTTATCAGAAAAACAAAAAGAAGCTCAAGATTTTATGCTTAAATTGTTGAATTGGCGTAAAGAAAATCCGGTCATTCACTCCGGAAAACTCGTTCACTTTTCTCCCGAAAATGGCATATATGTTTATTTCAGATTTGATTCGGATAAGAAGATAATGATAATCCTGAATAAGAACAAAGAGGATAAGCTATTGAATTTAAATCGTTTCGACGAAATAATTGGACCTTGTGCGAAGGGAATGGATATTTTAACTGAACAAGATTTTGATTTGAAAAATTTTCTACTTAAATCGAGGCAATCCTATATTCTGGAACTTCACAAATAGAAAGCTTAGAAATATATTATTGTACAAATTGCTGATTCCCATCGATTTCAGAATTTGTTTTGGATTCTTTTTAAAACGATATTTTTCAGCTCGAATAATTTTATTTTTGCAATGATAATTCAGCAGATGAAAAAATTACTATTTCTACTCTTCATTTTTGCAACAAGGAGTCTTAGCGGACAACAGGCAGACAAACTAAATCATTTCTTCAACGAGAAGGAAAACAGATGGGCTGATTCTGTTTATCAATCGCTCAGCCAAACCGAACGCATTGCTCAATTGTTGATCGTACGTGCAAACAATTCACGTGAAAATTATTTTCCTGAAATTTCTCAATACATCCAGAAATATGGGATTGGTGGAGTGTGTTATTTCGGTTCAGGGGCCATGCGACAAGCCAAACAGAACAATGCCTGGCAAAAGATAAGCCGCGTTCCACTTCTTACTGCTATTGATGGCGAATGGGGATTGGGCATGCGCTTGGATTCCACCATTTCGTTTCCTTATCAAATGACTTTGGGAGCCATAGAAAACGACCAGTTGATTTTTGAGATGGGCAAAGAAATTGGAAAAGAATGCAAACGAATGGGCATTCACATGAACTTTGCTCCTGTGGTGGATGTAAACGTAAACCCCAATAATCCGGTAATAAATAGTCGGTCGTTTGGCGACAATCCGCAAAAAGTGGCTACAAAGGCACTCGCTTTTTTAAATGGAATGCAAAGCGAAGGTATATTGGCAACTGCCAAACATTTTCCGGGTCATGGCGACACCGATAGCGATTCTCACCATACTTTACCCGTAATAAATCGCTCTGTCGCTCGAATGGATTCTGTAGAACTATTTCCATTTAAAAAACTAATTGCCAACAATCTAAGTGGAATAATGATAGCGCACTTATACATTCCTGCCTACGAAAAGGAAGAAAATTTAGCATCTACCCTTTCTCCTAGTATTGTAAACGGACTTCTTCGGGAAACATTAAAATTCAACGGTTTGATTGTTACCGATGCCTTGGATATGGAAGGTGTTACAAAATTTGTTCAGCCAGGCGAAATTGAAGTAAGAGCTCTTATGGCAGGAAACGATTTATTACTTCTGCCAAAAGATGTTCCGAAAGCAATTTCGAGTATCGCCGACGCGCTAGAAAGCGGAAGAATTGATTCAAATTATTTTGAAAAAAATGTAAAAAAAATATTGCTTTATAAATACCGCGCCGGCTTGAACAAAAAGCAAGAAATTGATTTGAGAAATCTTATTGCTGATCTAAATAATTCGAAAGCCTTCGCTCTCAATCAAAGTTTATTTGAACAAGCAATCATCCTTCTGAAGAATACACAAAACACACTGCCCCTGCTTCCTGAAACCACATCGAATACAGCCGTGCTAAGCATTGGAATGAACTCTGCAAATGCTTTCAGTTCGATGGTTAAGAATTATGCTAATCTTCCTTTTTTTCGTTTGCCCAAATCATTTGATCTTGCACAACAAGAAAAATTGAAATCCGACCTGAGGAAATATCCTACATTGATTGTCGCATTGGGTGGAACCTCTATGTTTCCAAATCGGAATTTTGGCCTAACGAGCGAAAGCATTCAATTGATCAATGAATTAGCCAAAAGTCGCACTGTAATTTTTACATTCTTTGGAAGTCCACTCGCCTATCGCGAATTTCTAAAAACAGATTCACTTTTTGCGTCTGCAATCATTGCGCATCAAGACAACGAGTTTGCTGCACGCGCAGTGGCTCAACAGCTTTTTGGCGCACTCCCATTTAGAGGAAAACTACCTGTT
>DMBV01000029.1 GCA_003445975.1 Bacteroidales bacterium | reverse complement strand
CGAATTTTCGACAAAATACCTCTTGTCGAGTTCCGATTGCGATGGCTACCCAGTTGCTGATATTTTGGCCATTGCTTCTTCCGACGAAAAAAGCCTCTGGGATCAAATGAGCTTAAGCTATACGCCTTGCGAAGGGAGTTCTTTTTTGAGAGAAGCCATTGCGCGGCATTATCCAAATCTATCAGCGGAAAATTGTTTGGTAGCCTCGCCCGGTGAGTTAAACTTTATCGCCATGAATGTCTTGTTAGAAAAAACGGATCACCTTATTACCATTTCGCCCGGCTATCAATCTTTGTCGGAAGTGGTTAAATCAATCGGCTGCGAAATTTCTTATTGGAAACCAAATCCCGAAAACTGGCAGTTTTATCCGGCCGATTTGGAAAAGTTAATCCAGAAAAATACCAAGCTTATCATTATCAATTTTCCACACAATCCAACCGGAAGTTATATTAGCAATGCAGAATTGCTTCAAATTATTGAAATAGCACGAAGCAACAATGCCTTTCTTTTTTCGGACGAAATGTATCACAAACTCGTATTCGAAAATACGCAAGAATTGCCTGCCGTGGCTACACTCTACGAAAAAGGAATCAGCCTTTGGGGAACTTCAAAATCATTTGGAATGGCCGGATTAAGAACCGGCTGGGTGATGAGTCAAGACAAAAATCTTTTGCAGAAAATACAAAATTTCAAAGACTATCTGAGCATTTGCACAAGTCCTCCAACGGAAATCTTATCGCTTATTGCGCTGAATCATGCGGAACATTTTCTCTTGCCAAATCTCAAAAAAATTAAAAAAAATATTCAATTGTTCGAACAGTGGACTCTAAAACACCCGCAATTTTTTAAATTCATAGCTCCGCAAGCCGGCTCTACTGCTTTTGTGCAAATAAATAGCAAAGGCTCTTCCTTAGAATTTAGCAATTCTCTGGTGGCAAAAACAGGAATTATGACCGTGCCCGGCGAAATGTTTGGCTACAACGGAAAATACATTCGAATTGGGTTTGGAAGGGAAAACATGCCGATTATACTCGAAAAATTCGATGATTACTTAATCGAATACAGTCATCAGATTTGATAGATTTCTTCTTTCCCGTTTAGTGTTCCCGAAATACCTAGCTTTGTCAAATCTAACTTAACCAAATGAATAAATATTTCTTGATTGCTTTTTTGACCATTCTAATCACTTCGTTTTCTTATGCTCAGGGAAATTTTCCCGAAAACGGCCCTTTGTACATCGATACCCTTGTTCCCCGAATCGACATCACCATTAATCCGGACACCTTGGCTTGGTTATATGCAAATGTTGAAAGTGATCAAGAGTTTCATGCTCGTTTTGTGTTTGATAATGGAAGCGTTCGTGATACTTTAGATTCTATCGGATTTCGCTTACGCGGAAATACGTCGCGCTATTCGCAAAAAAAATCCTTCAAAGTTTCCTTCAATACGTTCATCGACGGAAGAAAATATTACGGAGTAGAAAAACTGAATCTCAATGGCGAACACAACGACCCGAGTTTGATGCGATCGAAAATGATGTGGGATATATTGCGCCAATGGGAAATACCGGCGCCCAGAGCCAACCATGTGCGCGTGTATATCAATAACAATTATTATGGACTTTATTTGAATGTGGAACACATCGACGAGGAGTTTGTGTTGAATCGTTTTGAAAACAACGATGGCAATTTGTATAAATGTACTTATCCAGCCGATTTATCCTACTTGGGAACAAACCCAGATGTCTATAAATTGCTTAGCGGCGATACTCGCGTTTATGAATTAAAAATCAACGAAGAAGCCGACGATTATACCGATTTGGCACATTTTATCGATGTGCTCAACAATACGCCTGATGAAAATCTCATTTGCAAACTCGATAGTAATTTCAATGCCTACGATTATTTAAAAATGATGGCAGCCGATATTTTTTGCGGAAACTGGGATGGTTATATTTTCAATAAAAACAATTTTTATCTCTATCACAATACCGCAACCGGCAAAATGGAATATATTCCTTACGATGTGGACAATACCTTTGGAATCGACTGGTTTAATATCGATTGGGCAAAACGAAATATCTATACATGGCAAATGGATGGAGCGCCTCGTCCATTATATAGCCGCTTAATCAATAATCCCGAACTTCGGAAACAATTCTCTTATTATGTAAATAAACTGATTGTTAATACTTTGGATATTGAAGCCATCAAAGAAAGTGTGACAATACGAAAAAATTTAATTGCGCCTTATGTTCAAACGGATCCGTATTATCCGCGCGATTATGGATTTACTTATACCGATTTTCTAAATTCGTTTACCCAAGCTTTTGGTGCTCACGTTAAATATGGCCTTTTCCCATTTCTCGATGATCGAAAAGCATCTATGCTTGAGCAAGTTGAACAGTTTGCCATGACGCCCGTAATCAAATATATCCGACACAAACGGGAAGTGGGACAGAAAATTTTGATCAATGCAAAAGTGGACGTTCAAGTGATGCCTGCTCAAGTGTTTGTTTTGTATTCCAAAAATGATGGTGAAACTATACAAACAGAAATGATTCCCTCTACCGACGGCAACTATAACATTACCCTCGATGGAATTTCTTCTTTCGATAAATTGAGCTATCAGATAAAAGCGAAAGACGGTATTCAGCAAGAAAAAATAATGCCATGTCAAGCGGTTGTAGTGAGTCCTTCTTCCGGCGATACGCCGCTGCTTTTTATTAATGAGTTTATGGCTGATAATTTGAGCACAATTTCCGATGAGTTTGGGACGTTTAGCGACTGGGTTGAAGTATATAATGGCGACGAAGAAGACGTTTTTTTGGGTAATTTTTTTCTAACCGATAATTTGGATGTTCCCAATAAATGGCAAATGCCTGAAGTGATATTGCCTTCAGGAGCGTTTGCTCTTTTTTGGGCCGATGGGAGCCCGACTTTGGGTGATTATCACGCCGATTTTAAATTGGGAAAAAGCGGAGAAGCAATCGGAATTTTTTCGTCCGACTTCCTAACTGTTGATACGCTTCACTTTGGCGCTCAAACTACCGACATTAGCTTTGGCCGTTTACCAAATGGAAGTTCAGCTTGGGAACTCTTTCCGACTCCTACTCCGGGAGCTTCAAATGTGGCAAATACGATAGGAATAAATGAAGTGATACGGAAACAAGATTTCTTCCTTTACCCAAATCCGGTTTCGGAAAATCGGATTTATTTTAACAAAGAGATAGATTGTCAGATTTTTAATTCCTTGGGAGAGAAAGTGTTTGAAGGTAGAAAGCAAAAGGAAATAGCAATTGATCAATTTGCAAACGGGCTCTATTTTGTTATTTCCGAAAACAAAATTGTCGGGAAATTTATAGTGAACAAATCTTAGCAATCTCCCGTAGAGAAAGATAAACATAAAAAAAGGCGAAACTTAGTTTCGCCTTTTTGTTTTTTTTCAGTGATTACTTGTCGTTTGGAACGCCAACAGTGATGTCTGCAGTAATTAAATTGTTAAAACCAATTACAAATCCCGGCTGGTTCACATGGCCGCTCAGACTAATTGTAGAAGCGTGCATATTGCTGATGATATCAGTAACAACACTGAAATTGGGTGTATTCTGATTTATAATAAATTCGGTTCCCACCACCAGCGGTGTCAATGTAGTGATTTGATAAACAAATTCGGCCGAATTTACATTGTCTGTCAGCGAAAAACTGGCATCAATCAAACTTACTCCTGTGGCAGGAGTGATAGAGGTAACAGTTAATTTTAGTTCTGTAATCTCCACCTCTCTTATTGTTGCTAAATAAGGTGCCAAATCGGCATTGCTACTCGGATCGAAACTTGCGGTTCCGCTAAATGCGTAGCCGTCAACTTTAGTCGATAATTCTGAAACATCCAAATCAACATCAAATGTTACATCATACAAGGTGATTTCGAGCAAGTCTTTCACTTTGTCGCAGGAAATAAAAGCTCCCGACGCAAACACGGTCAGAGCAATAAATAGATACGTTAATTTTTTCATCGTTTAAGTTTTAAAAAAATGATTAATAAATTTCTTTTTTCAAAGGTAAAAAATAAATAAGCCGAGTTCCATTAAATTTTTAATTAACCTGCTTGCATTGTTTCTGCTCCGGGTAAATGGCCACTCAGTTTGCTCGGATCGTGTATCAATACCGGAATATGTTGCGGACAAATCCAGTAGCTGGTATTCTTGAATTCGAGATGTACCAAAGGCACTTCGTCTTGGTTTCTTTTGCAAAAAATACATACTTTTTCACTATTTTCCATTTTTGAATCTTTATTTTTGAGCAAATATCAGCAAAATATCATCAATCAGGCATCAAAAGTCTTAAATATATTTTGTCGCCAACCCAAATTTTCACTCTCTTATTTTCGAATCAATCAAAATTGTTACGGGGCCGTCGTTGATCAAACTTACTTGCATTTCGGCTCCAAACGCTCCGGTTTTTACAGCGCCTCGAATTTGTTTCTGAAGTTTTTCGGTAAAATCCTCATAGAGCGGAATGGCAATTTCGGGGCGAGCAGCCCGTATGTACGACGGACGAGCTCCTTTTTTTGTGCTGGCATGCAAGGTAAATTGACTAATCAACAAAATGTCGCCTTCAATCTGATTGATCGACAAATTCATTACACCTTCGGCATCATCAAAAATCCGTAAAGCACTTATTTTCCCACAAAGCCAATCAATATCTTCTTGATTATCGTCCGGTTCTATACCCAAGAAAATGAGCAAGCCTTGCTTTATTTCTGATTTTAGCGTTTCTGCAATCGAAACAGAAGCTGTTTTTACTCTTTGAATGACTATGCGCATCGTATTTTTTTTTACGAAAATAAGAAAATTACTACTTCTAATCACTCGCTTTTAGGGCATCATTTCTTTTGCTCTTTCAGTTTTCCCAATTGCTCCATCCCGTCAATATTCATGCTCTTTGCAATGGAACCAATGCTGGCCAAATCGATTTCTCCGCTGATGATAATCAGGGCGTTTTCTTCTTTTCCGCCGCCTGCAATAAGCAAAAGCTCGGTGATGATATCGCCTTTTTCTCGAACCAAAAATTTGATGTCAGTCCCATTTTCTTTTACTGTCATCAACTCCTTGTAATCTTTGGATGGTAGTACTTTCATCACTTCGTTGTAAAGATTTACTGTTGTGTTGTTGGTGGAATCAACGGCCAAAATACGAATACTCACTAGTTTCGAAACGGCTTTGCTAAATTCGCGGCCTTGAGCCGTTGTGTCCATGCGCGCAATCATTTCGAACATATACTTGTTCATGGTTACCGAGGTAAATCCGGCTGTGCCATTGTATTTGTCGAAAATTTTATCCACCGCCGATTGGGCGTTTACGTTTAGGGCGATCAACATCGCGGCAAAAAATAAATTTATCTTTTTCATGTTCTTATGTATTAATTATTCTTGATTTAGATTGTTCAAATTTTCGATGAGTTTCAGTTTGATTCGGCTCTTGTCCAGTTCCTCTACGCGAACAAGATTTTGAGCCGTCTTAAGATAAGCATTTTCATACTGTTGCAAAGTGTTGCTCGCACGGTTTAGCCAGGTCAGTTTTTCTAGTCCGGTGGCCGAAAAGGTAATCGATTGGTCTAAATTTCTAGCCAAAAAATTCAAATATTTTCGAGCCAATAGAACTTCTTCTTTACTGAGCGATTGCATCGACTCCGCCTTGGGTTTTTCTGTCTTTAGCAAAAAAAACAAACTGCTCATTAAAATTAAAAAACCGGCAGCAATGCCCATCCATTTATTCAGGCCGAAACCTTTCTTCTGGGCCGGAGTTTCTAAAACTGAAAAGAGCATTTCATCTGCATTGATGGCACTTACAGTATTTTTTTGAAGCGATTGATAAATAAAATAAATCTTGAACGGCAACAAATGGGCTGGAAGGTCAGTGCGCGAAAAAGCTTCCTTTAGAAGTTGCTCTTCGGACAGATTGGTATCTGCTTCCCAATATCGGTTTAGCAATTCTTCAATGGTTTCCCAATTCATTTTGTTCCTGTTTTAATACTGTTTCTTTAATGGTTTTTCGGGCGCGCGAAATATTCACCCGAATCGTGTTCACACTTAAACCACTTATTTCGGCTATTTCTTCGTAGGAATAACCTTCAACATCGCGCAAATGAATCAAAAATTGCTGTTGCTTGTTCAATCGCGCAATGGTTTCGGTCAACTGCTTGATGCTTTCACTTTCTTGAAGGCTATCCAATGGCGAATACGTATTCCCAATGTGCGATTTCAATTCTTCAAATTGAATTGTTTTGCGCTTTCTCAAAGCATCAATGCTGGCATTTTTCACCATCTTCATTGCAAAACTTTCTGCATTTTTGATTTCATCTAAGTGGCTTCGCTTATCCCATAATTTTAAGAACGTATCTTGAACAATATCTTCGGCTTCTTCTTTTCGTCCAACTAATTGATTCGCAAATCGAAACAATTTATCCTTCAAAGGAATTATTTTCAGTTTAAACTCAATCAGTTGCATGAAAGGCGAAAAATTTATTCAAATTTAATCGATTTCTACCTCTGAGACGATTTCGTTTGGTTTTCATTACATAATTCTTTATTTATTTTGGTCGGGCTGAGAAACTTTTTTGTAGAACGAAATCCTCTAATCAGTTCTGGCATTCGGTCTGCCTTTTATGCCATAAGCAGTTTTTGGATATGCTGTTGCGAATCTATTTTTTAAACAGGTAAATAAATACCTAAATAATAAAAGTTTCATAAACTAGAACTTCCTTTTTTTGTAACTTTGCTTTCTCAAACTAAAAAAATAAAAATAAAATAAATATGTCAGTATTGGTTGGGCGCAAAGCCCCATTATTTGAAGCCACTGCAGTAGTGAATGGTGGCGAAATTGTAGAAAAATTCTCCCTCGAGCAATTTATCGGGAAAAAACATGTGGTATTCTTTTTCTATCCGCTCGACTTTACTTTTGTTTGCCCCACCGAAATTTTAGCATTTCAAGAGCGCATGGCCGATTTTGAAAAACGCAATGTAGCCGTGGTTGGTTGTTCGGTCGATTCTGCCCATTCTCATTGGGCTTGGTTGAATACCGAGCTGAATGCTGGTGGAATAAAAGGCGTTAAATATCCTTTAGTTTCCGATTTATCAAAAACCATTGCCGAAAATTTTGATGTTTTAGCAGGCGATTATGATTACGACGAAGAGAATGATCTTTCGTTGTTTGATGGCGATGCTGTGGCCTATCGCGGTTTGTTTTTAATCGACAAGCAAGGCGTTGTGCGCCATCAGGTTGTAAACGATCTTCCATTGGGAAGAAGCATAGATGAAGCACTTCGAATGGTTGATGCTTTGCAATATTTCGAAGAGCACGGCGATGTTTGTCCTGCCAATTGGAAAGCGGGCGACGAAGCTCTGGTAGCTACACACGAAGGAATAGCAAATTATTTATCAAAAAAATAGAAAAGAATGGCACAAATCACCCTAAAAGGAAATACAATAAATACGCTTGGCAATTTGCCCGAAGTAGGAACTCAGCTTCTTGATTTTAAATTGGTTAAAACAGATTTGTCTGTGGTTCAATTGGCAAATTATGCAGGAAAACGATTGGTGTTAAACATTTTCCCAAGTTTAGATACCGGCACCTGTGCTGCTTCTGTTCGTCGTTTCAACAAAGAAGCATCTTCTTTGGAAAATACGGTGGTATTGTGTATTTCAAAAGATTTACCCTTTGCCCAGGCTCGCTTTTGTGGTGCAGAAGGATTAAACAATGTTGAAACAGTATCCGATTTTCGTACAGGCGATTTTGGCAAAGATTATCAGGTTGAAATCGTTGATGGACCACTCGCTGGTTTAGAATCACGCGCAGTAATTGTGGCTGATGAAAATGGAAAAATCATCTATACGCAACAAGTTCCAGAAATAGTGGACGAACCGGATTATGAAAAAGCCTTAGCGGCTTTGGTATAAACAAAAGCAGCTCGTACAAAAAAACGTCAAATTCAAAAAAGTTTGACGTTTTTTTTTGCTAAAAAAGCTGTGCCACAACAGAAACAGCTTCATTCGAACTGAATGAGCAATCAACCATTGCCAAAAAATAATTCCTTTTAGCGGGATTAATGCTCGTTTCTGTTCAACAGCCGTGGCGAAAATCAGCTATTTAAATCAGTTCTAATTATGATGGATGTATATAAAAATAGTATGCATACATGGTAGATTTGCTTATCTTTGTTAGAGAAAAAAAATAAAATCTTAAAAACCTATAAAAATGAGTAAAATAACTGTTGTAGGAGCTGGAAATGTGGGCGCTACAGTTGCCGACACCTTAGCTCAAAATGAAGTAGCCAACGAAATTGTAATCGTTGATATCAAAGAGAATTATGCCGAAGGAAAAGCTTTGGATATTTGGGAAACTTCCCCAATTCGTTTGTCCGATTCCAGAGTCATTGGATCTACGAACGATTATAGCAAAACAGCTGGATCGGATATAGTGGTTATTACTTCGGGTTTGCCTCGCAAACCGGGCATGAGTCGCGACGATTTGATTTCCACGAATGCCAAAATTGTGAAGTCGGTGACCGAAAGCGTTGTAAAATATTCGCCTGATGCAATTATCATTGTCGTTTCCAATCCACTCGATGTAATGACTTATGCCGCTTGGTTGGCTTCCGGAAAATCGAGAAATAAAGTGTTTGGTATGGCAGGTATTTTGGATACAGCCCGTTATCGTTCCTTCTTAGCCGAAGAATTAGACATTTCGCCAAAAGACATTCAGGCTCTTTTGATGGGCGGTCATGGCGACACCATGGTTCCATTACCACGTTACACCACAGTAGCCGGTATTCCCGTTACACAATTGATTGATGCCAACAAATTGAATGCAATTGTTGACAGAACAAAAGCAGGTGGAGGAGAAATTGTAAAACTTCTTGGAACTTCTGCTTGGTATGCTCCAGGTCAAGCTGCTGCTCAAATGTGCGAAGCTATTATTAAAGACCAAAAGCGTATTTTCCCTGTTTGTGTGATGTTGGATGGCGAATATGGCCAATCAAATGTTGCTTTGGGCGTTCCGGTAAAATTAGGCAAAAACGGTATCGAACAAATCCTTATCGTTGACCTAGACAAAGCAGAACAAACTTTGTTGGATAATTCTTCAATCGCTGTAAAAGAGGTGATGAAAGCTTTAGATGATATGAAATTATTCTAATTTTCTTTTCATTTTTCAAGAGCCATTTCCGTTTGGAGATGGCTTTTTTTGTTGCATTATTTAAAATAAATTTCAGTCGTATTGAGTATTTTTGTGCTGAGAAAACTAGTGGTTTTAAGCGGTGNNCTTTAGAATAAATGCATTATCGGCACACGACATTTAGTAAAGCTTACGCTTTCAAACTTTGCGAAAATTCTTTGAGTCCTTTGCGGTTAAATAAATTAGAATACAAATACTGATTGAAAATATTTACTTCTTGCTTTACTTGGAATCAGCCGGCAAGCTGTAAAATTCTTTTTTCACATTCTTTTATGCTTGGTAGCCGAGCTGTATTATTTTAAGAAAATCAAACAAAATCAAAAAAGACAAAAATTAAATCTTCTTTCCTTTTAATTATCTTTGTAAAGACATGAAAAAACTTGTGGTTTTAAGCGGTGCCGGTATAAGTGCCGAAAGTGGAATTACCACTTTTCGCGATGCGGATGGTTTATGGGAAAATCATCGAATTGAAGATGTAGCCAGTCCAATCGGATGGCATAACAATATGGACTTGGTCTTGGAGTTTTACAATCTTCGACGCAAACAACTGTTTGATGTGGAGCCAAATGCTGCTCACTACGCTTTGGTGGAGCTCGAAAAATACTTCGATGTGGAAATAATTACCCAAAATGTGGACGATCTTCACGAACGTTCCGGCTCTTCCCAAGTTCTGCATTTACACGGCGAACTTAAAAAAGTTAGAAGCACGGCAGATGAAAATTTGGTTTATGAACTGAAACATTGGGAATTGAAAAAAGGCGATTTATGCGAAAAAGGATCGCAACTTCGGCCCCATATTGTTTGGTTTGGCGAAATGGTTCCAGCAATTTCCAAAGCAGTTTCCATCGTTCGAAAAGCGGATGTTTTATTGATTATCGGCACTTCCATGCTCGTTTATCCTGCTGCCGGTTTAGTCGATTACGCTCCTTCAGGAATTCCAATATTTTATATCGACCCAAAAGCAGACCGGCAAAATTACCGAAACGGAATAATAAATATAACCGAAAAAGCCGGAATAGCATTGCCTCAACTCGTTAAAAAGCTAATCCAAGAATATTTCTGATGAATACTGCTCAAATCTATATTTTAACCGGTGGGCAAGGTAGCGGAAAAACTACCCGATGCATGGAGTTGATTAAGCAAATAAAAGAAAAAGGAAAAAGTGTTGGGGGAATACTCGCTCTTGGAAAATGGGAAGAGAATGTCCGCACAGCATTTGATTTGATGGATATTCAAAGTGGCGAAACGTGGCCATTTGCAAGTCGCGAAAAAATAGACGACTGGCAAAAAATCAAAACTTTTTATTTCAATCCCCAAGCCATTGTGCAAGGAGAAAAAATAGTTCGCAAAGCGGCGAATTTCAATGATTGGATCGTCATTGACGAATTGGGGAAATTGGATTTACACGGCTATTTATGGAGCTCTATATTTTCGGAATTGGTTTCAATATCAAACAAAAATTGGATTATCTGTGTTCGCGATAGTTTTGTAGAGCAGGTTATCGAACATTGGAATTTGAAAAATGTACGCATTCTTCAAATTGAGCAGGCATTTGAGATCTAAGAAATCAGAAATGCTGCTTTCACAAATGTTTAGTCTAATAAATTTCTGTATTTTTGCAAAGCTTATTTAGAACCAATTTAAATGGCCGATAACAAAGAACAGCAGACAAAAAGCTATAAATCCGAAGTTTTAAACGACTATTATATAGCAAACTTAAGCCGTCAGTTGAGTTTGCTGGGTAGGCGCGAAGTGCTTACAGGCAAAGCCAAGTTTGGAATTTTTGGCGACGGGAAGGAAATTCCGCAATTGGCCATGGCAAAAGTCTTTCAGAAAGGCGATTGGCGTTCGGGCTATTACCGCGATCAAACTTTTATGTTGGCAGCAGAAATGATGGAGCCGGAAGAATTTTTCGCCCAACTTTATGGCGATACCAATGTGGCCAACAGTCCGGCTAATGGTGGTCGTTTGATGAACAATCACTTTGCAACGCGAAGTTTAGATGAAAATGGGCATTGGAAAAATTTGATGAATCAAAAAAATTCCAGCGCCGATATTTCGCCAACAGCAGGTCAAATGCCGCGCCTTCTGGGTTTGGCGTTGGCGTCGAAGCTTTTTAGAGAAAATACTGATTTACATTCATTTGAATCTTTCACTAATAAAGGAAATGAAGTGGCTTTTGGAACCATCGGCGATTCGTCAACCTCCGAAGGCCATTTTTGGGAATCCTTCAATGCCGCCGGTGTTATGCAAGTTCCAATGGCTATTTCGGTTTGGGACGATGGATGGGGAATATCGGTCCCAAACAAATACCAAACTACCAAACAGAGTATTTCCGAAGTTTTAAGCGGCTTCGAAAACAACGAAAAAGGAAAAGGATTTCAGATTCTAAAAGGAAAAGCTTGGGATTATGCAAATTTAGTTCAATTGTACAAATCAGGCATTGAGCATTGCCGAAACGAACACAATCCGGTTTTGTTTCACATCACCGACGTTACTCAGCCGCAAGGACATTCCACCTCGGGTTCGCACGAACGATACAAATCGGAAGAACGCTTGCAGTGGGAAAAAGATTTTGATGGCATTTCTAAAATGCGGTTATGGATAGTTGAGCAAGAAATTGCTTCGGCAAATGAACTAGACGAATTGGAGTCGAAGTCCGCCAATCGTGCCAAAGAAGCACGAAAAAAAGCGTATAAAGCATACATAGAACCCATTAAAAAGGAGCGGGAAGAATTTTTAAAAATTGCCAATATTGCCAGTTGTCATTGCAGTAAAACGCCTCAAATTGAAAAGATAAAACGCGAGTTGGCTGTTTTGGGCGAACCCTTGCGAAAAGATATTATTTCTTCGGCACGCAAAATATTGCGCTTGGTTTGCGATCATTGTAGCGATCCAAATCATTCACTCAAAGCAAATATAAAACTTTGGCTCGAAAATCAATCGTACGAAAACAAAGAACGCTACAGCTCATATCTTTACAGTCCAACCACTCAGTCTGCACTTCTCGTGAAAGAAGTTCCTAAATTGTATGCCGAGAATCCGAAATTCGTTCCGGGACGCGAAATTTTGCGCGATAATTGGAATAAGATTTATGAAGAAAATCCGTTGGTGGTGGCTTTTGGTGAAGATGTAGGACAGATTGGTGGCGTAAATCAAACCTACGAAGGACTTCAGGAAAAATACAGTGAAAAACGCATTTTTGATACTGGAATTCGTGAGGCCACTATCATTGGACAAGGATTGGGATTGGCATTGCGGGGCTTTCGTCCGATAGCGGAAATTCAATATTTCGATTATTTGCTCTACGGACTGCAAGTGATGAGCGACGACATTGCTACCACGCTTTATAGAACCAAAGGCGGACAAAAAGCGCCAATTATCATAAGTACTCGCGGACATCGTTTGGAAGGAATCTGGCATTCGGGTTCGCCTTTGAGCATGGTTATCAACTCCATTCGCGGAATGCATATTTGTGTTCCACGCAATATGACTCAAGCCGCCGGTTTTTACAATACTCTTTTGGCCGCCGATGAACCTGCTTTGGTGATTGAACCACTCAATGCCTATCGCCTGAAAGAGCCTATGCCCGAAAATCTTGGCCAATTTCGCGTTCCTTTGGGAATTCCCGAAATATTAAAAACAGGAAAAGACATCAGTTTGGTTACCTATGGTTCTTGTGTGCGCATTGCAGAAGATGCCGTTGAACAGTTGACTCAATATGGAATTGACGTTGAACTGATTGATGTGCAAACGCTTTTGCCGTTCGATTTGTCGGGTGTTATTGGTCGCTCGCTTCGAAAAACGAATAAAATTTTGTTTTTTGATGAAGATGTTCCCGGTGGAGCAACTGCTTTTATGATGCAAAAAGTTTTGGAAGAACAAAAGGGCTTTTTTTCGCTGGATGCAGAACCCCGAACACTGACGGCAAAAGAGCATCGTGCCGCATACAGTACAGATGGCGATTATTTTTCCAATCCCAATGCCGAAGATGTGTTCGAAGCCATTTACAATATGATGCACGAAGTAAATCCAATCCGGTTTCCGAAGATTTTCTAATCGACAATTTAGGAAATCGAATAAAATTGTTTAGAAGTTTTTGTACTGAAATAGTACAACATAGAGATTCATCGAATTTTAAGAATTCATCATCACTAAGGTAAAAGAGCTTTGGTGGAAAATAAAAAAAAGTCAAAATGTTGCGTGTTTTCTCATATCAATTAATCAGTCAGTCCGAATTTGAGGAATTCTATCGGGCTGTTCAATTCAAATTGCCCGAAACGCTGCAAAAAAAAATAGATTCTCTCAAATTTTATACGGATAAACAAAGAAGTTTAATGGGACATCTAATGGTTCGTTGGTTTTATGCCAAGGAATTGAATTTAGATTTTTTTCAAATGGAATTCGATTACAACGAACATGAAAAACCTTCTCTCAAAAATTTTCCGAACGCTCATTTTAATATTTCCCATTCGGGGGATTGGGTTGTTGTTGCTTTTTCTGATTGCTCGGTAGGGATTGATATTGAAAAAAACAAAGGCAATCGGCTGGCGGTGGCCAAACGGTTCTTCACAAAAGAAGAATTAGACGATTTATTTGCATTTGCTGAAGAAGAACAACGAATCGCCTATTTTTATCAACTTTGGACATTGAAAGAAAGCTATCTGAAAGCCATTGGAAAGGGAATAAGTATGTCGCTCAACTCGTTTTCGTTTAAAAAATATTTCTCCGATTTTCGATTGCGTTTTTCTTCCGAAGACATGGCCTATCAGTTCATTGCCTATCAGGTACATGCCGAATATTCGTGTAGCCTTTGCAGCAAATATATATCCAAACCCAAAATGGAAAAATTCAGTATTTCCAATCTTGAGTTTTTACTAAAATGATCTTTTTCAAATCACAGCCGAATTCGCCATTCTGTCAGTTTTAGAAAAGAGATTGGCTACAATCAAGACGAAAATAGATTATTTTTGCAAAAAAATGGTCTGGCATAATTTTCGAGAAACCAAACCAAAATATAATATTAAAAAACAATAGAATGAGCGAAGCAGTTGAATACGTAAAAAGCCTGATTATCGGCTCGGGGCCGGCAGGATATACAGCAGCAATTTATGCAGCAAGAGCAGATTTGAAACCAGTTATGTATCAAGGAATGCAGCCGGGCGGTCAGCTAACCATTACCACCGAGGTGGACAATTTTCCCGGTTATCCCGATGGAGCCGAAGGACCTAAAATGATGGAAGATATGCAACGCCAAGCGGAGCGTTTTGGTACGGATGTTCGTTGGGGCGAAATTACCAGTGTCGATTTTTCAAAACGTCCTTTCACGTGCAAGGCCGACGATGGAAAAACCATTGTAGCCGAAACGGTCATTATTGCAACCGGAGCTTCGGCTATGTGGTTAGGAATCGAATCAGAGAAAGAATTCAATGGTGGCGGCGTTTCGGCTTGTGCAACTTGCGATGGATTTTTCTACAAAGGATTAGATGTGGCTGTTGTTGGTGGCGGCGATACGGCTTGTGAAGAAGCTGCTTATCTGGCCAATATGGTGAATAAAGTATATATGATTGTTCGTCGCGACGAATTGCGTGCGTCAAAAGCCATGCAACATCGGGTGATGAATCATCCTAAAATAGAAATTTTGTGGAATCACAATACCAAAGAAATAGTGGGAACAAAAATGGCTTTTTCCAAATCGGTAAACGGAGCCATTCTTGTAAATAACAAAACCGGAGAAGAGAAAAAGATCAATATTTCCGGATTTTTTGTTGCCATTGGTCATAAGCCAAACAGCGATTTATTCAAAGGACAAATAGAGTTAGACGAAAAAGGATATATCAAAACTGTTCCCGGAAGTACAAGAACTAATATTCCCGGTGTTTTTGCCGCTGGCGATATCCAAGATACAATCTACCGTCAGGCGATCACTGCTGCCGGATCGGGATGTATGGCGGCTATTGAATCGGAAAGATTTTTGGGTGAACAAGAATAAAATTTTGATATAGTCATATGATGACTCAAAGTCATCATATGACTATCATATTATTCAGCTAAGTCAAATTGATCAATTAAATAAATCAGACTTGTCATGGCAGCACTTCCCAATTGCATTTCTCTAAAATTTATCTTGTCAAAACTGTCGTTGGCGCAATGGTGCAATTCAAAATAGCGATGCCAGTCGGAGCGATAAGACGAAAGCGTAACTCCTTGCGTTTTTAACGGCCCAATATCCACGCCACCGCCTCCGTGAATAATAAAGTGAATTCCATAAGGCTCAAGCAATTTTTGAAATTCCTGAAGTTTTGGATTATTCAAGTTTGTGGTATCTATCATAAATCCAAGAGGAGTGAATCCGCCGGCATCCGATTCCAATGCAAAATAATTTTTGATGTTGTTTTCTTTTGAATAAGCGGCATACGCTTTTCCGCCGCTTTGATACAATTCCTCGTCCATAAACAAAATCACGCGGATACTTCTTTTGTTTTTCATTCCGGTTTCTTTAAACAAACGCAAAACTTCGGTCGATTGCAAACATCCAACACCATCATCGTGAGCGCCTTGAGTATTGTGCCAAGCATCAATATGACCGCCCACTACCATATATTCGTCGGGTTTTTCGCTGCCTTTCAAATCGGCAATGAGGTTGTAGGTATTGGTTACAATATCTTCTGCATCTACTTTTATCTTTATTTTCAGTTTCGGGTTTGCTTTTAAAGCTTGGCTCACTTTCTCTGCATCGTTGGTAGAAATAGCGATTGTGGGAATTTTTCCGTCAGAAAACCGAACACTTCCGGTATGGGGAAAATCGTCCAGATTCATATTCACCGACCGCGTAATGGAGCCAATAGCTCCAAGTTCTTTGGCAAGCGCTGGTCCGGAACTCCGCTGATCAACCGCTTCGCTATATGCTTGAAAAGTGTTGATGGTGGTTGGATTCATTGGTCGGTTGAAAAAAACAATTTTGCCTTCAATGGACTCTTTTTTCATTTGGCGCAATTCATTCAAACTCATCACCTCAACAATTTCGGCTTGGATTCCGCTTTTTGGGGTGGAAGCTGATGGCCCCAAGGCATCTACATGGAGTTTAATCTCTTTTCCGTTTAGAATTAGACTTGCCGAGGCCGAATGACAAATCCAAGCCGGTGAACTGAATTTTTGCAAGAAAACAGTATCAGCGCCCAAATCTTCAAGATATTTTTTCATTAAATCAACCGCAATAAATGAGTTTGGAGTTCCAATCAATCTTCCCGGTGCTTTATCACATAAGAGTTCCAGTTGATTGTATGCTTGTCTGGAAGTTAAGGCGTTATCGTAAATGGTTTTTATCCATAATGGCGTTTCGGATTGGGCAGTGACTGAGTTTTGAATGAGCAAGCTGAATAGTAAGAAATAGAAAAGGTTTTTCATGGTGAATGATTCGGTTTTTTAATTTGTGACCAAATTTAGAAGTTCTAATTGAATAATGGGTTTTAAAATGAATTATTTAAGGACGCGCATAAAAAAAGGCGTAAACAATTTTACGCCTTGAATTTTTTGATGTAAAAATATTTACCATTTAAACAGCGGAAAATCCTTCATCATCTCATTCACGCGTTTTTTTACGCTTTTAAGTACTTCTTCGTTTTCGATGTTCGAAATCACTTCATCAATCAAATCAACAATCAAAGGCATGTGTTCTTCTTTCAATCCGCGAGTAGTGATAGCAGGTGTTCCAACACGCAAACCGGAAGTTTGAAAAGGAGAACGGCTATCGAAAGGAACCATATTTTTATTAACGGTAATATCCGCTTTAACTAAAGTGTTTTCAACTTGTTTTCCTGTAATTTCCGGAAACTTCGAACGTAAATCAATCAACATTAAATGATTGTCGGTTCCGTCCGAAATGATATGATATCCTTTTTCAATAAAAGCATCGGCCATAGCTTCTGCATTTTTTTGAACCTGAAGAATGTAATTCATATAATTATCCGTTAAAGCTTCGCCAAAAGCTACGGCTTTGGCTGCAATAACGTGTTCCAATGGTCCGCCCTGAATGCCCGGAAAAACTGCTGAATTCAATAATGTGGACATCATTTTTATTTCGCCTTTTGGTGTTGCCAATCCCCAAGGATTTTCAAAATCTTCGCCCATCAAAATCAAACCGCCACGTGGCCCACGCAAAGTTTTATGTGTAGTTGTGGTAACGATATGGCAAAACGGCATTGGATCGTTCAAAAGTCCTTTGGCAATCAATCCTGAAGGATGCGAAATATCTGCAAAAAGAATAGCCCCAATTTTATCGGCAATCTCGCGCATGCGCTCATAATCCCAATCGCGCGAATAAGCGGAAGCACCGGCAATGATCAACTTTGGTTTGCTTTCTAAAGCGCGCGCTTCCATCATATCGTAATCCACTTCGCCGCTTTCTTTATCAACTTCATAAGAAATGGCATTGTAAAGAATTCCTGAAGAATTTACTGCACTTCCGTGCGATAGATGTCCGCCATGCGAAAGATCCAATCCCATAAATGTGTCGCCTGGTTTTAAGCAAGCGAGCATCACCGCCATATTTGCCTGAGCGCCCGAATGAGGTTGAACATTGGCATATTCGCAAGCAAACAATTCTTTGGCGCGATCGATGGCCAGTTGTTCGGTCTGATCTACGATTTCGCAACCGCCATAATAGCGTTTTCCGGGATAGCCTTCGGCATATTTGTTAGTCAAAACAGAGCCCATGGCTTGCAAAACTTCATCGCTTACAAAGTTTTCGGAAGCAATGAGTTCTAAGCCTTGCATCTGACGTTCTTTTTCTTTGGCAATGAGGTCGAAAATTTCTTTATCTCTTATCATGTGATGATTTTTGTGTTTTTAAATCGTGTAATAATGTTCGGAGTTTGTCCGAAAAAAATAGAGTGCAAAAGTAACCATTTCGAAATTATAAAGCAATCGAAGTCAAATAATTCTGACTTTCAGTTTTTATTTTTTGCCCACAATAAGTTCAATCATTTGGTCTTCGTGAAGGTATTTGTTTGCATAATAAAGAACCTTTTCCGGAGTCATTTCATGAATCGTATTCAGGTAATTCTGATAATAATCTTCTTTTAAATTGAATTCATAGAGTGTTTTTACGGCTTCTCCCAAAGCGAAAGCTCCGTTTAAGGAACGCAAAAAAGTTCCCGACATATAATTTTTAACTAAGCTCAGTTCTTCTAAATCTACGCTTTCTGTTCGCAGACGTTTTAGCTCATAGCGGATTTCGTCCATGGCTTTTTGGGCGACATCTGCACCCACTTCGCTGCTGATAATGAAGGCGCTATCGTGGATATGCGGATAAATGCCCGCATAAATGCCATACGTATAGCCTTTGTCTTCCCGAATATTGCTCATCAATCGTGAACCAAAATATCCACCAAACAAAGTGCTTGCCACCGTTAATCCAAAATAATCGGGATTCGATTTGCCAATACTCCTTTTTCCAAGCCGAATAGCCGATTGTAGCACATTTTCTTTTGGAAGATAATGGAGTTTGTTGGTGCTTGATTGGCTCGAAAATTCGGGTAGGTTGGGCAAACTTTGATTTCCCCATTTTTCTTGTCCAAGAAATTTGTCCAACAGATTTTGAGTAGAAGAATCGATTTTTCCGGAGACGAAAATTCGACAATTGTCGCTTCCATAATTCGTTTTATGAAATTCTTTTAGAATAGAAGTATTCAATAAATTGTAACTTTCTTCTGTAGCCGAAGATCCGTATGGATGCTGATTTCCGAATAATAAGGCGGAATATTCCCTTTGTGCAATGTGCTTTACTTGTTGGTTTCTGACATTAAAAGCCTGCTTTTCCTGTTCAACCAATTGTTTTAGCTCTGCTTCGCCAAAAGTGGGAAAACGGACCATATCGGCAACCAATGGCATTACCGTTTCCAGATGTTTGCTGAGCGTGTATATTTCGATGCTCGCATTGTCGCGATTTACTTTCTGATGAACATGAGCTCCACACAAATCAAGTTTTTCGGCTAAATCGGATGCAGTGAAATTCCGACTTCCTTCTTCGAGCATCTGACCGGTAAAGAAAGCTTGCAAAACTTGGCTTTGATACCACATTCCTGCTTTGAAAACCAATTGAATTTTAACAATTTCCTGGTTTCCAACATTGATCGAAATGGTGGGAATACCGTTGCTTAGACTCGCTTTTTCGATAGTAGGGAAATTTAATTCCCTGATAATTTGAATTTTAGGGGCAGAAGTTCTATTGAGCGTCATGATTTTTTGTGTTTGATCGATAATACAAAGTGGAAGAATTTTCAAGACGGAAAAGAGTTTGAGCAATTTGCTGCAATTCAATAGTTTGAATGTCGGCGTAGATGGCTTTTTCTTGATTTACCAAATCGACATTTCCTAAACTTTCGGCTATCGCCAAATGAATGGCATTGTTGAGCGTGCTTGTTTCGCTGAAAATATGACTAGCTTCTAATTTGTTTTTTATTTTTTGCAGCTCTTCTTCCGAAAGGATTTCGGTTTTTATACGTTCTATTTCTTCGAGCAGTTTTTCTTCGGCCGATTCCAACGAAATTCCTTCGGCCGGTTTACCGCTAAAAACAAAAAGTCCGGGATCGAAATCCCCCGTTATGTGTGCATCCAATTCCGAAAAGACTCCTTGTTCTTTTATTAGTCTTCGGTATAAGCGCGACGAATTTCCATTGGATAAAACATCGGATAGCATGTCGGCAATATAATATTCGCGTGTTCCGCGTGCTGCCATGTGATATACTTTATACAATGCATCTGCCGGCACATCTCGAAAAACTTCCAAAAAACGGGCTTCATTTTGTTCGGGTTCTTGTTCTATTTTGTTTGCCAAGGGTTTTCCTGCCGGAATTTCGCCAAACCATTTTTCCGCCAATATCAATATCTCTTCTGCGTCCACATTTCCGGCAACAACCAAAATGGCATTGTTGGGGTTATAATATTTTTTGTAGAAAGCTTTCACATCGCTCATTCGGGCATTTTCGATGTGTTTAATTTCTTTCCCGATCGTATTCCATTGGTACGGATGTGTTTTATACGCTAGTGGTTTTAACAATAACCAAACATCGCCGTAGGGCTGATTCAAATACGATTGTTTAAACTCTTCGATAACGACTTGTCGTTGAACTTCGAGGCTTTTCTTTGAAAATCCCAAGTTTAACATTCTGTCGGATTCCAACCAGAATGCTGTTTCCAGATTTTCTTTTGGAAGTGTGATATAATAATTGGTGATATCGTCGTTTGTAAAAGCGTTGTTTTCTCCGCCAGCT
This sequence comes from Bacteroidales bacterium, assembly GCA_003445975.1. Lineage (GTDB taxonomy): Bacteria > Bacteroidota > Bacteroidia > Bacteroidales > UBA12170 > UBA12170. The sequence goes on along the minus strand of DMBV01000029.1, from coordinate 2,202 downwards.
TTCTCCAATGGCTGATCAAAGCTGGGAATATTCACAGAACCGCCAAACATCAAGTGTTCGAATAAATGGGCGAAGCCGGTTTTGTCGGGCGATTCGTTTCTTGAGCCAACTTTATACAATACATTTAGCGCAACAATTGGCGTGGCGTTGTCGAAATGGACCAATAAAGTTAAGCCGTTTTTTAAGGTGTATTTTTTAAAATTAATCATGTTTAATTTCGGTTTTTAACGATTCATTTTCATCCTGAATTGATCTTCATCGATCAAGAAACGTTTGTGTGTTCCATGCCCAATCAATCCTTCTTGATCATACGCTTTCACGTCAAAAGTAAGTTTGGCCCGGTCGATAAAAACCAGCTCTGCAACACAAAGAACAGTTTCGCTAACGGGAGTGGCTTTGGAATGTTTTACATTTATTTCGACGCCAACGCTATTTTGGCCTTTGTCGAGAAATTCGGCAATGCAAATCATGCAGGTTTTTTCCATAAGTGCCACCATGGCCGGTGTTGCAAAAATTTCTAAACTGCCGGAGCCGTATTTGGCAGCCGTTTCATTTGGACTGACCAATAATTCGAGTTCAGCCTTTATTCCAAGATGAAGATTCATAATCGTTTGTTTTTGGAAATGAATGATTAGGATTTTACTTTTTTAACTTCCAGAATATCCACTTCCGCCACCATAGAATAGCCAATTTGGTCGATTCGAATGAGTATTTTTTTCTTTCCATCGGTGTCGCGAATCACTTCGCCCTGATAGCCGGCCAAAACGCCTTGTTCAATTTTAATTGTTTCGCCTTTGCGAAAGCGGTGACTGCTAAAGTGAAAAGCGTGATTGGAGTTGATAATTTTTTTCATGGCATCTATTTGCCATTCGGGGATTGGAGCCGCTTTTCCTTCAAACGTTACATAACGTACAACACCTAAGGTATTCAAGACGTTGTAATATTCCTTTTCGCTCGCTTTTACAAAAACATAAGAGTTTATATAGGGCGTTTCCACCCATTTTTCACGATCGCTCCAGCGACGTAATTTCTTTTCTAATGGTAAGAATACTTCTATTTGTTGCTCTAATAGACGTTCGTAAACGGCTTTTTCGGCGCGTGATTTGGTATAGATTGCATACCATTTATAGATTATTTCAAAAGCCAAAATAGTGAATTAGAAAATAATTTGTTTCAAGATAGGATGGTAATCGTTTACAAGTCCAATGGCTTGACTGGTGCGAATTTTATAGGCCGCTTCCACACTTTGTCGCGCTTCCTCTATTCGAAATCCATTTCCCGCTAGGATTTCTTGATAGCTTGCTGTATGCAAATCTGTGAAGCCGCCGGAAAACTCAAATTCTTCACCTTCCATCAAAATGGAGCGATAAGTGCTTTGTCCTTGAGCTCTTTGTTCGGGTAAAATATCGTTGGAGTCGATGCTTAAAAACCAACGTACGCGCGCTTTTTCCAGTTCTAAATAACCTGCCGATTTATTTTCATGGGCAATGTGTACAATGCTTTTGGTCGATTTTCCAAAAACAAAAGTAAGCATATCAAAAAAATGAATCCCAATATTGGTTGTTACACCGCCCGACTTTGAAATATCGCCTTTCCAACTCACTCCATACCATTTTCCACGCGAAGTGATGTACGTTAAATCGACGTCGTAGATTTTGTCTTTAGGGCCGTTTTCTATTTTCTGTTTTAAAGCTATTACGGCAGGATGCAAACGTAACTGAAGAATGGTGTAGATTTCTTTTTTTGTTTCCATTTCGAGCGTTTGCAAACCATCCACATTCCATGGGTTAAGAACGATTGGTTTTTCGCAGATAGCATGAGCGTTGTTTCTGAGTGCTAATCGGATGTGCGAATCGTGAAGATAGTTGGGGGAGCAAATACTCACATAGTCAACCTGACGGCCTTGGTTTATCCGATGAAGTTTGTCTAAATGTCGGTCGAAACGTTCGGGTTCTGTAAAGAAATTGGCGTCCGGGAAATAGCGATCCATAATCCCGACACTATCAAATTTATCGAGTGCTGCAACCAGATTATTTCCGGTTTCCTGGATGGCATTCATGTGTCTTGGAGCAATATAGCCGGCGGCTCCAATCAATGCAAAATTTTTAGTAGGCGTCATAATATCGATGGCTTTTAAATAGTTCGATAAGGGGCAAAGTTAAGGCAATTTTGTAGATTAATTTTTATTTTTCATCATAGACA
>DMBV01000064.1 GCA_003445975.1 Bacteroidales bacterium | reverse complement strand
CGCTGTATACGAGACCCGTACGGGAATTTATCCCGATTTTTTATCGGGAGTGGTGTGAGAGGTTCTCCCCGTCGGTGCTTACTGGCGGGGCAGCCTACTCGATTATGCTTTCGGGCTTTATTCTCCGCAGTCTGACCGTGTATTGGGGCAGCCATACTCTTTGACAAGTTTTGGTCTGTGCGTCAGCATTTTGAGCGGCTTGGCAATGTGTATGGGTGCGCAGGGAAGGCATAAAAGTCAATTCTTTTTCACAAAATCAACTCCAACTCTCACAGGGTGAGAAAAAGCATGATTAGCTATTCGCTGTGCATAACTGGGTCTGATTGTAGCTACAAGTTCAAGCATTTGCCAATCAAAATCACCATTATCACGGTCAACTTGTGATTCTTTTGTTATCAACCTTCTAATTTCAATTTTATTATTTGTAATCTTGGGAGTTTTAAGATTATAAGTTAAAGGTTTAATATATACTGGTTTAAATTTATGTGTTTCATCATCTTCTCCTATTTCTTGTGCAACCCATGAAACAACAACTTTTTCAGAAAGGAAACTTATAAATGCAGAATCGCCTAACTTAAGAGCCAAATTATTGTCAATAGGTTTTCCCATAGCAAAGAAATAATTAGACTTAATCTTATCAGGTCTTAAACAATCACAAAGTGCTGTTATACAGATAAAATATTCATTATTTGCATTAATAAATACATCACCAAAATTTACCATATGAGCAATGTCTTGTCCAATTTGATTGATTTTTACAGAATTATAAAAAACATTCATCGACATTAATTCTTCATCTGATGGAGTTCCATTACTTACATCGACTACTAAGGAGTCCAATACATCATTATTAAGCAATGATAACTTAGCAGACCTTAAACTAAGATTTGCGTGTTCTATTAAAACATTTTTCACTAAAGCTTTAAATGGAATATCTGAATTTTCTTTTTCAAGAAGGTGTTTGCGATGTAATATCAATGCCTCTTTAGATACTTTTAAAAGTGATGAATCAATAAATGAACTTTGAGACGAAAAAACAGATTGCATTTCCAAACCTAATAATTGGGTAAAACTATTTTTTGAATTAGCAATTTGATTTGAAAATTTTTCAATAATACCTTGAGCATCCGATGTTGCTTCATTGGATTTGTTTACAATTGAGATGATTGTATTGTTAATTACCAAAGTATTTTGGTCTGGGGATAATAATTCATACTCAGGTTCAGGCTGTTCTGTAATAGATTTTGAATATTTATCAAAGGCTATTTTTAAATGTTTTAATGCTGTTAATCCATCTGATATATGGGATTCAGCAATCAATTTATTAATGAGACCACCTTCAATTTTATTTAATTCAGGAATTAGTCGCCCATTAGCAGATAAATTGAAAGAATTAAATTTTTCAAACAATGGTTTCAACTCATCTTCATAAGCTTCGAATTTTTCTTTAAGACTAAGATAAAAATCACTGGTTTTTCCAGAAAAATATGATAATAAATTCCCATAAATCGCATCTAAAGAAGGCTCAGATGTGTAAATGACGCAAAAATGAATATTTGTTCGATTTACAATTTCAGAAAGAAATTGTAAAGAATAATCTTCACCTTGTTCGCCATCAAGTTTCCAATCAAGTAATACCAAATCTCTATTATCGAAAAGATATTGCTTCAGTATAGTTTCATTTTCATTGCCGACCTCAAATCTATGAACAGCTAGTGAAATACCAGATTCCTTGAACTTTTTAAACAATTCTTGAGATAAAGATTCTTCATATATTTCAGTTTCAGATTTCGCTTCATAGCATGACAGTGCATTTTCATCAATAAATATTGCAGATTTTATTGATTCTTTAATAATCTGATTAGCGGTTTCTTGATAGGTCATGATTATTCTAATTGAGCGGTTTAATTACAAAACAAGCTCCGTTAAGTTGATTGTATAATTTTTCATTTGTTGCGTAAACATCAAAATAGTTTTCGTTTAAACTTTCTTTTGCAAGGTAAAGACCTATTCCTCTTCCGTTTGGTCTATTAGAATAGAATAATTCAAATATACGTTCTAAACGATGTTCTTCTATTTTCTGACCAGAATTCATAATTAATATTTCATCAGTATCTTGCCAATAGTCAAGTTTTATTACTTGTTCTTTTGCATTTCTAAGCCAGTATAATGCATTGTTTATTATGTTTATAAAAACAGTATGGATAACAGGTTCTTTTATATTGACAATGTGGTTTTTGAATGTTTCAGACATTTCTAATTTTACACCTTGGGAGTCAAGTTTATTGGTGAAAAATCTTTTTAAATAATCATAAATGTTAGAGCATTTAATTTCTTTTACTAAAACCCCAGAAATCCTATACATTGGGGACAATAAATCATATTTTTCCTCTAGTTGTTTTATATTCGTTTGGAGAAAGTTAAAAGCTTCTGAATTTTTAAAGTAAGTATCTGTAGAAAGTTTATTTAAGGACGTGTTTATTGTAGAATAGAGGTGGTTAAATTCATGGTCAATAATTTCAACTGCAATACCTAACTGCGCCGTTTCCCTTGTTTGTTCCCATCTATTTTTTATATTTTCATATTCCGCTTTATATGCTCCTTGCAATAACTCTTCATCAATATCAAAACTCAAACGTTTAACATGTTCTACAAGCGGCAATAATTCTTTGTCTATCTGATTTCGAAGGAATTCGAATTTTGATTCAATTTTGTTAGATGCATCAATTACTTGGACTTTTGAAGATATCGAATTTGTTAATTCTTCCTTTTCATAATTTAATTCATCCAAAATTCGTTTTGCCCTTGAAGAAAAATCTTTCTTAATAAAATCAAGTTTTTCAATTAGTTCCTGCTTGTATTGAAATATGTATTTTTCCAGATTTGCGCTATACTTTTGATACCCTTTTGAGAACTCTTTTTTTAGTGCTTGAATCTCTAATTTTTCTTTTACTTGCTCCATTAATTCAGCACTATCACGTTTAATGGTTTCATTAAATGTAATTAGCTTGCTTTCATATTTATCTAACCTGTCTAATTGCGTTTCCGTTGGCTTATAACGTTTGGGAATTCTGGGAAGCATATTTTTATATTCAATATCAAGGGTATGAATCCTATCCAATATTTCCTCAATATCAGAATAAAGTACATTTGCAGATTTTGTTTTTTCTTCTAAACTAGAAATTAATTGACGGTATTCTGCTTGGTATTTTTCAAATTGTTCCGGATACTTATTTAACAATAATGAGAATTCTCTTTTCTCTTGTGTTTCTCTTAATTTATCAGCTTTAATAGTTTCATGCTGCTCTTTTAATAAGCGTTGTTTATCTCTAAATATGGATTGTCTTGGTTCTGTTTTAAAAAATTCTTGTGCCAGTTCTTTAAAAAAAGATTCCAAATCATTTTTAAAAGCCCTATATGCGGCATTATTAATTAAACCTTCCCGACTAGATTTATCTTTTAGATTAGTATTTCTGTCTCGAGATAAATCTAGGTAGCCAAACATACGTCTATGTGAGAAATAGTATTCACCAGCACTTAACGCCCTTCTTTTTTCAAACCCTAAAAAGTCAAAATCGGTTCTACCATATGGAAGTACTCTAAAGTTGTCTCTGTAAATATATAATCCCCCATATTCACTTACTTTTGAGCTAATCTTCGCATAAGCATCTCCTTTAAGTTTTGATTCAGATTCACGCCCCTGTGAATATCCAAGTTTTATTGGAAAACTTCCATAAAAACTTCTTGAATCTTTTTTACGCGGATTAGTATATGAGTATGGTATGGTTTCATCGTAAATCGTTATTTCACCATTAAAAGAGCCATTACCATCAAATTCACCATTTATTAAGACATCCGATAATTCGTAATCTTTTGGCGTAAAAAAATTACCTTCTGAATTCAGAAAATCATACTGTTCACCATTCGACTTAAATACTGGAATTTCAGATTTTACGTTATTGTGATTTTCCTTGAAAGCATTTGTAAAACCACTTAAACTTGATATCACAAATTTTTTGTCCTCGACTTTATCTTCATCTCTATTAGTTAACTCAATTATCTGTTCAATTGGTTCAAAAATTATAAACTTCGTACCATGGTCATTATTAATGTCAATTATATCGGAAATTATAGGTTCAAAAACCGTTTTTGAAAACTCGATGTTATTTGTGGAACTTTCAATTTCATTTTTTATTACTAACTGTGACTTCTCCCAAATTGGATTGCCATCAGCATCTTCAAGATTCTCAAAATTCTTTAAAAATTCGAGTTTTAATTTTTCAATACTGGAATAAAATTCTGAAAATGTGCTTATGTCTGAAACCGGAATAATTATATCATCAAGAAAAAGGTTGTAGTTTTCCAGCAAACGCCAATCAAAGTACATTGCCTGTAGTGGATGACCTATTTTTTTTGTTAGCATCAACATTGGCGACCCAAGAAATGCAACTGAAAGTCTGCCAATACCTTTTTCACCCGCTTTTATTCGAGGTTTTTTCCAAAGCGTTTCTTCACTTTCTTTATTTTCTAATTCTGCTCTACTTTTTGAATCAGTACCTAAAACAAGCCATTTTTCTAAAACATCACGTTTTGACATGCCCTTTCCATCGTCAGACATTACAAATAAAGGTCGTTTAAGACCTTTGTAACCATTCAAATAAATCTCTGCCTTTAAATTATCGGCATATGCATCATGTCCATTTTTCCATAGTTCAGTAATAGCTGTCGGTAAATCAGCAATCTGACCTTTTCCTAATAAATCGACAGCTCTGGCTTTAGTACGAAATTGCATCTCTGTGATTTTCAATTATTGCTTTTCCAATTCTTTTGGAATACTCTGGTGGAACAGCATTACCTATTAAACGAGCAATTGCACCAACACTTTCACCGTGAAATTTATAATCTTTTGGGAATGATTGTAAAACTGCACCCTCTCTTATAGATAAACCTCTATCATTTTCTGGATGAGCAAACCTTCCGTTCGAAATACTGTTGAATTTTGTTGTAATTGTTGGTGATGGTTTGTCCCACCATAATCTACCGAAAGTATCCTTAAACGAATTGTCTTTACCTATAAAACATTTTAGTTGTAATTCTTTGTCATTTGCAAATCCCATTCTATTGCCACCATCCTTAGCTACTTTCCTAATTCTTTTTAGATTGATATCTGTAAGATTTGAAGTTGTATGTAGAAAGTTACTTTCATCTTTGTGTCCAGCTGGGATATCATTAAATCCGTTGTGGCAACCAATAAAATCTTTTACAGTCGGTTTCTTATTTTTAAGAGGTTCTGGGAATACTTTTTTATCAGTTATTCTATTAGCAACTAAAGTAAATCTTTTTCGATTTTGAGGAACGCCGTAATCATTTACATTATGAATATCAAAATGAACTTGGTAATTATTATCCTTTAACCACGTAATAAAATCTTCCAATCCACTTTCTTTTTTCTTCCGAAGAACTCCAGGAACATTTTCCACAACTACATAACCTGGGTAAAAATATTTTACAAACCGTTCAAATTCGATTAGAAGATTTTTTGATTTTTCTGATTTTTTTTTGTCTGTATTGATGATACTCCAAAATTGGCATGGACTACAGCCAATTAGTATTAGTTCATTATCATTTTTTTGTAAACCTAATTTTTTTTGTAAATCTTTTTCGGTTAATTCAAAAACATCTGCTTTAATAAATTTACCTTCTCCAATATTGGACTCATATGTTTTTCTGCAATTTTCTTCATTGTCTATACCAGCAAGCACTTTGATGCCAGCTTGAAGCATGCCGAAACTCATTCCTCCCCCGCCACAGAAAAAATCAACAGCTTTTAGTTTAGTATTTGATTTTGAATTACTTATCATTTATTACATTCTCTATTTTAACCACGCAATATAATAAATCCTTTTTAATTTCTTTGCCCCAGAACGAAATAACTTTTCACACCGCTTTGCTTACATAAACAAAGCCTTAGAACCTTTAGTTTTAACTGCTTTCATATTTTCCTGACTTTATCCTTTTGTCAATTTATCCATATAACAAAATTACACGTACTAATTGTGCGTCGGCAAAGATTTGGCTCTTTTGCAAGCTGAAGCATCAGCTCGTGGGTTAGTGCTTGCAAATGTGCCAAATGTGCGTTGGCATTTGTTGCACGGTCTCTCTTAGCATGAAACACAACTCGTTTATATGTACAGCTTCTCCATACANNTGTAAGGGTATAGGTTTTGAATTCCGCTATCAGCCCAACAGAAACAAAAAATGCCGATTCCATTTCTGAAATCGGCATTCACGATTCCGGTTTTTACCTAGTTTTCTTTTTTGCTCAGGATAAGCAGGTCGTGTACCACAATTTCGGTTGTGTATCGCTTTACACCGTCTTTGTCTTCGTACTGTCCGTAAACCAGTTTCCCGGCTACCATCACTTCCATGCCTTTTTTCAAATATTTTTCGGCTACCGTTGCGTTGCCATTCCATGCCAATATTTTGTGCCATTGGGTATCGCTTACTTTTTTGCCGTCTTTGTCGGTGTAATTGTCTGATGTAGCTAACGAAAAACGCGCTACTTTGCTGTCGGAGTTGAGGGTTTTAACTTCCGGATCGGCGCCCAAATGGCCAATCAATTGAACTTGATTTCTTAAATTTTTCATGATGTTTAATTTTTTTTTCTGATGATAACCCAACGAGATGCCTTCGGCGGAATCCCGTTTGAATTCCTGTTGATGCAAAAGTAAAACGACCGCTACACAAGATTCGGTTATTAAACGTTTGTATTCGTTTATAAACGGGAATACACGTTTTAATATTTATTAATCAATACGTTGTAATTTTTGCGAAAGAAATAAATTTTTATGAAAAAAAGCTACTTTAAGAAAGTAGTCACAGATTTTTTCCACAATATCCAACCGAAGGCGAAAATTCTCGACAAATTTTAGACCTTTGTCGCAAGCATTTCTTTAAAAAAACCAAACATGACAAAAAAACGACTTCCTACTACCAATTCGGAAAATTTCAAGGCGTGTTTTAAGCGTAATTTATTGAATCTTTTTCCGGCTTATAGAGGAACGGGTGCCCGTGCTATTTTTCTTTCGAGCGATTTTAAAGAAGTCCAAATTCGCCTTTCACTGAATTGGAGAACAAGAAATTATGTGGGAACCATCTTTGGCGGAAGTATGTATGCTGCTGCCGATCCTATTTATATGATTCAGTTGATCGAGCTGTTGGGAAAAGAATATGTGGTGTGGGACAAATCGGCTTCCATACGGTTTATCAGGCCGGGAAACCAAACGCTTTATGCTCAGTTTATTGTATCCGACGAATTAATAGAACAGATAAAAACAGAAGTGGCCGAAAAGCAGGAAATGGATTTAACGCTTGATGTGAATTATGTGGATATAAGCGGAAAGCCGTATGCCATTGTGAGCAAAGTCTTGTATATTGCCGAAAAGAATTTTTATAAAAGCAAGAAAGCCAATCGCAAAAACGACGTAGCACCTAAAAAATCTGAAGTTTAGAAAAACAATACGAATGGATTTATTGTATTTTTACTCGTATTAAGCTGATAAAAACAATGATCAGAAAAGAAACTCTTGCAGTACAAGGAAATATTCTTCATTTTTTGTCGGAAGACGAAATGATCTTTATTCCAAACGGCGTTTTGTATATCGAAAATGGCAAAATAATTAAGATTGGAACAGCAAAAGAAATCCTTCCAAGGTTAAAAAGCAGCGTTCTAATAAAAAAATATACCGACAGGCTCATCCTTCCCGGATTTATCGACGGACATGTTCATGCTGTGCAAACCAATGCGATTGCTTCCTACGGAAAACGATTGCTCGAATGGCTCGAAATGTATGTTTTTCCGCTCGAAACAAAATTCGAAAATCAAGACTTTGCTCGCCAAAACATACGTTTTTTTCTATCTCAATTGTTGAAAAACGGAACCACCACAGCGGCTGTTTTTCCGAGCCGTCATCCGCAAGCTACCTCCATTTTGTTTGAAGAAGCAAATGTGCTAAACATGCGTTTGTTGAGCGGAAAAACCTCCATGGACCGAAACGCTCCGCCATCGCTCTGCGACAAAACAGAACACAGCTATTCGGAAAACGAGCAGCTCCTCTTGGCGATAGACGAAAAATACAGAACCAATTATATCCTAACACCTCGTTTTGCCATTACCAGTTCCGAAAAACAACTGGAGGCGCTCAGCGATTTGAAAAAAAAATACCCAAATACGGCTGTTCAAACGCATGTTTCAGAAAATAGAGAAGAAGTTGATGCAGTAAAAAAACTTTTCCCTAAAGCCAAGAATTACCTCGATGTTTACGACTCGTTCGGATTTTTGGGAAAAGGCAGTTTGATGGCTCACGCTATTTATTTGGAAGAAGAAGAATGGAAACGCTTGGCCGAAACCCAAACCTCCATAGTGCACTGTCCTTCGTCGAATCTGTTTTTAGGTTCCGGATTGTTTAATCTGCAAAAATGCAGAGAGTATGCCATTCCTTTGGCTTTGGGAAGCGATGTAGGCGCTGGCACCAGTTTTTCGATGTTAAAAACTGCGGCAGATGCTTACAAAGTGGCGGCGCTGCAAAAAATGGAGTTTACGGCAAAATACGCTTTTTATCTTCTTACGCTTGGTGGAGCCAAAGCACTGAAACAAGAGGCGTTTATTGGCAATTTCGAAATAGGAAAAGAAGCCGATTTTCTGGTTTTGAATCCAATGGCAACCGATTTAATGAAAGCGCGTTTGAGCGAAACAAATTCGATCGAAGAAATCTTGTTTGTACTGATGATGCTTGGCGATGAACGCAATCTTGAAGCCGTTTATTTGCAAGGAAAAAGAGTGCTTTTTTAATCAAAACCACTCGCTATGCGCATCTTAATTCTGAGCAATAAAATTCCCTATCCGGCCATTGATGGCGGATCCATTGCTACACTGAATCTGAGTTTGTCGCTAGCCGAAAAAGACAACGAAATAACGGTTTTGGCCATGAATACGGCAAAACATTATTTTCCTCTAAACGAAGTTCCTGCGCACATACTAAAATCGATAAATCTAAAAACAGTCGATGTTTTGGCAAAGATTCGTTTTTGGGGAATTTTGAAAAACTTCTTTTTTTCAAAAGCGGCCTATGCCGTAGAGCGATTTCATAGTTCGGCTTTTCAAATCGAATTAATGGCTGTTTTAAAAGCTCAAAACTTTGATATTGTGCAACTTGAAGGATTGTATTTGGGTATGTATATTCCAACAATTCGTGCACACAGCAAGGCCAAAATCGTTTATAGGGCTCACAATCTAGAGTTTGAAATATGGAATCGTGCGGCTGAGCGTAGCCGAGGAATAAAAAAGCGGTATTTAAAAACGCTTTCCACACGCTTGGAAAAATTTGAAAAGGAGTGTTTGACAAAATACGATGCCGTTCTTCCAATCAGTTCAAAAGATGCTCAATGGTTTGATCGGCAAAATCCTACACTGAAAACGCAAATTGTTCCGGCCGGAATAAATCGCGATTTTAAGAAAGCAGAAGATAGGGAAATCGCGTTCGATTTATTTCATATTGGTGCCTTGGATTGGTTGCCAAACCAAGAAGGACTGCAGTGGTTTTTTGAGCAAGTGTGGCCGGCGATTCACCAGCAACATCCCGAGCTCCATTTTTATCTTGCAGGGCGAAATGCTTCAAAAGAAATGCGGAATTTGAAATTGCCGAATCTTCATTTTTTGGGCGAAATTGCAGATGCGCAAGAATTTATGCTTTCTCATGGGATAATGGTAGTTCCTTTGTTTTCGGGAAGCGGAATGCGAATCAAAATCATTGAAGCCATGGCTTTGGGAAAAGCGGTTGTTTCCACTTCTTTGGGTTTGGAAGGAAATGGAGCAAAAAACAATCTGGAAGTTTTGGTAGCCGATACTAAAGATGAATTTATTGCCCGAATAAATGAGTTAATAAATCGGCCAAATCTTGTTCAACAAATTGGAAAAGCAGCGTCAAGCTATGTTTACAGCACTTTCGATCAAAATGAAATTACCAACAAACTGGAAGCGTTTTACAAGAAACTGATTCNNAGCTTCAGTCATTCTTTGTTTGGTTTTCTATTCCGAAATCAACTTAAACCCAACACCATGAACGTTCAAAATTTCGATTGTTGGGTCGTCTTTAAGATATTTACGCAATTTAGTCACATACACATCCATACTCCGGGCGTTGAAATAACTGTCGTCGTGCCAGATATGTTTCAAGGCTTCACTTCTGTCGAGTGTTTCGTTTTTGCGCTGACAAAGCATTTTCAACAACTCCGCTTCTTTGGAAGTAAGCTTATGGCTTTCGCCTTCGGCGGATAAAATATGGCGCGTTACATCGAACGAAAATTTTCCAATACTGAAAACTTCTTTGTTTGTATTGGATTTGTGCATTTGGGTTCTTCGCAAAATGGCTTCTATTCTGGCCAAAAGTTCTTCCATACTGAAAGGTTTGCTCAGGTAATCGTCGGCACCCAGTTTAAAGCCTTCCATCTTATCTTCGGGAAGCGATTTTGCTGTTAGAAATAAAATAGGAACTTCTTTGTCGATTTCCCGAATTTCGCGCGCTAAAGTGAAGCCGTCTTTGATGGGCATCATCACATCTAAGATAAGAAAATCGTACTGGTCCATTTTGAACTCATCAAAAGCTTCTTTTCCGTTTACGCGAAGTGTTGTCTTGAATTTTTTGGCATCGAGATATGCTTTCAAAACGGTTCCCAAATTTTTATCATCTTCGGCCAATAAAATTTTAATATCCTGAATTTCCATTGTATGCATTTTTTAGTGTAGAATTAAATGGTAAATATATGCTGAATTGACTTCCTTTTTTAAGTTCGCTTTCCAAAGTTATCTTTCCTTGATGTTTTTCGACAATTGTTTTTACATAGCTCAATCCCAGCCCAAAACCTTTCACATTGTGAATGTTGCCGGTTGGAACGCGAAACAGTTTCTCAAAAACTTTATTTTGATTTGATTTACTGATTCCTATTCCATTGTCTCGAATAGCAAATAGTATGCCTTGACCGATATTTTTTGTAGAAATATGAATGATGGGAGCCCAAGGGGTGTATTTGTTGGCATTGTCGAGTAGGTTGAAAATAATATTGGTAATGTGAACGCGATCGGCCTGTATATCGGCTTGTTCGGCTTTTAGCTCTTCAAAGATAACACCTCCTTTTTTTTCAATTTGCAAATTAATCTTAGAAATGGCATCGGTCAAAGCCTCGTGGATATTTACGTTTTCAATTTTAAGACTTATTTCGCCTTTCTGTAAACGAGCACTTTGCAGAATTTTTTCGGCCATGCCGGCCAATCGGCCATTTTCTTCAGAAATAACTCTGATATACGAATCGTAAACACCGGGAGTTTTTATGATGTCTTTGTCGGACAATGCCTCGCAAGCAAGCGAAATGGTCGAAATGGGCGTCTTGAATTCGTGCGTCATATTGTTGATGAAATCGTTGCGGATTTCGGAAACCTTTTTTTGCCGAAAAACGGTGGTTACAACAAAGGTGAACGAAAAAATAATGGCCGAAATCAAAAAAGCCGAGATGGCAAGCAAGAGCCACAATCGGGTGATCAAAAACTGTTGTTCGTTCGGAAAATAAACCATCAGCAAATCGCGTGGCGAAAACACATCGCTCGGGAAAAGAATGTATCTAAAACCCGACTGAAGAACTTCTTTGGGGTATTTTCCGGTTTTTTGCAGTACCAATTTGTTTCTTTCGGGACTGTAAACCGCAAACTCGTACTTTGTATTGATGTCGGCCGATCGAAACTGTCGTTGTAAAAGCGAATCAACAAGTTTTATACTTAAGCGGTTTTCGACCGAATTGTTTAGTTTTTTTGATTGAGAAAAAAGATTTTCGATAATTCGTTGCGAACTGAATCCGCTCTTGTTTATTTCGGAAATATTTGGGCTGACGCTAAAATTCAATAAACTGGAAATAAGCGACTGGTTAAGCGAATCGATTGATCTGTTGAGCAAGAGTTTGTTCTGTGCCAACAACTCTTTTTGCTGAGTATAAGTCATGGCGCGGTCTATTCGCTCCAAATCGTAAATAGCATTGGTGATGGCCGCATCCACATCCCGATTAAAGATGGCCTGTTTAACCATAACAGCGTTTTTGATCCAATAAACCTGAATTACCATCAAGCTTATAAGCGCAAACGACATAAGTGTTATGATTAAATAAATGACTTTCTTGTTCAATTTTGCGTATTTTTGAGCAAAGATAGCCGCGAAACGGCTTGTAAATAGGGCTTTAACTTTCTTTAACGCTTATTAAATACCCTTAACAAAATCCCGCTCTTTTCGGTTGTATTTTTGTCGAAGTAATTGAAAGAATTTTCTCATAGTTCAAGAAATTAGTAAAAGGTAGATTTTTTAGTAAAATTTGATTTTTAGTTTGAAAAAGAGTGTTGTTGGCAGGCAACGCTCTTTTTTGTTTTTGGGAGTCAAGCAATACCGTTGAATTCTATACAACAATCCGGTTTTCCCAATTTCCTGATGAAATTGAAACAAATCCGCAAATCAGAAAAACAGAAAATGATAAACCGCTCTTTCGATTCATCCCGTATTGGGATAAAGCCCGACGGTTTTTATTCTTAGCGCCCTAGCCGGGAGACAATTAATTTGTCGGTAGCCCCAAAAATGAAGGCTTTAGTGGAATTCTTGTAAATTTTTACAATTTTAAAATTAGATTTGCAGCTGAAATATTTTTTAGAACGATACTATGAACAAAGCCTATCTATATCTACTGGGAATCTTACTGTTCCCCATTTCGGTTTTAATTGCGCAAGAGAGCGATTTGAAAATCAAATACAACGAGCTAACCTACAACAAATACGTCGAAAAGGATTGGGATGGACTGATTTCCATTGCAAAGGAATCTATCAGTTTAGGCGAAGATTTCTATTATTTACGTCTTCGAATGGGTATTGCCTATGCCGAAAAAGCAAACTACCGCTTAGCTATTGTGAATTATCAAAAAGCAATTGAATTTGTTCCGGCCGATCCCATCGCTCAAGAATATTTGTATTACGCGTATTTGTACGCAGGAATGAAAAACACCGCCAGTATTTTTGCTTCAAAACTACCCATAGCTCTTCGGAAGAAAATAAAACCCGAAAAACCATCCACTTTTAGTAATATTTATATGGAAACAGGATTGGCTTTTGCCAATTATAAATCCGATAATATCGTCTTGCCAAACAGCTCGTCCATTTATTTTTCCGAAACCTTCTTGCGCGAATGGCAAAGCTATTTCAATAGTAGCCTGATGTTCAATATAGCAAAACCGCTTAGCATGACTCTGGCATATACCGGATTGGCAATTCAGTCCAGTCACCAATTTCAAATTGCAGGAGAAGAAGCCATTCAAGAAGATGTTCCGGTAAAACAACGCGATTTCTATACTTCGTTTGCTTACCATACCGACGACGGACTTTCGATAATTCCTTTTTTTCACAATGTAAATACGTCTATGACTTATACCGAAGTCGAATATGATACAACTCTTTATGCTACTTTAGAAGAAGGGATGGACATTAGTTTTATCTCCAGCTCGTTGAGTCTAAAATGGAACGACCCTGTTGTGGGAATTGGTATTTATAAAAAACTGGGCGTGATGGATTATGCGGCTTCTTTTAGTTATTCGTGGCTTGGAACTACCGAACAGCAGCAGTTGAGCGGCTTTCTAACCTATCTTCCAAAAGGAAATTACAGTTTGTTTTTTACTCCTGAAGTGCGCCTTTTGCGTGCCGATAAGGAGTTGCGGACTATTTTTAAATTCTCCACTGGCGCTACACTTTCGCCAAAAATGTGGACATCGGCCGCTTTTACCTATGGCGATTTGCAAAATTCACACGAGAACTTTGGCGGCATTGTTTACAATCTTCAGGACAAAACAAAATACAAAGCCGACGCCAGCTTGCATTATGGTTTTTCGAATGGAGTAAGTTTATCGCTTCGGTATCAATTCACGCTAAAAGAAAGTCCAATCACCTCGAATACTCTTAAAACAGATGCCAATCCTGATTTTGATGGCAATCCGGAAACTTCAGCAACGATTACCGATTGGCTGAAATCGACCCGCTACGAAGAGTTTTCGCAACACTTTATCATTTTTGGGTTCAATTGGGCAATCTGAAAATTTCAATTACCGCTTAGTGCTTTGATTTTGAATCAATGATAAGAGGATGTAAATCGAAATAATCAATGGCAAAGCGGCAAATTGCAATAGAAAAAGAAGAACAATAGCCGATCCTAAAAACACGAAACGAAACGAATTTTCGCGCCAAGCAAAATTTGAAAATTTTAAAGAAAACAAGGGCAGTTCGGCAACCATCAGGACACTAATCAAAATAACCAATACAAAAACGATCCAATAATTGCCAATTAGATTTTGCAAGAATGGCACATCGGCCGAAAAGACAGCGTCTTTGATAAAAGGCAAAGAAGCGAAAAACAAAGCAGTTGCCGGTGTGGGCAGCCCAATAAAACTCGTTGTTTGACGCGTATCGATATTGAATTTTGCCAAGCGGAAAGCTGCAAAAACAGGCAATAGAAAAGCAATATACAAAGCTGTATTGTGATCGAAAATAATCCATTGTGGACTATTGTTTGTTTGCATCAAAAGCTGATAAACAATAAATCCGGGTGCTAATCCAAAGCTAATTAAATCGGCCAGCGAATCCATTTCTTTGCCCATTTCGGATTTTACATGCAATAGGCGAGCTGCCATACCATCAAAGAAATCGAAGAAAGCACCCAAAGCAATAAAAAAACCTGCCCAAAGCAAGGCGTTTTCAAAAGTAGCAACAATAGCAAAAATGCCACAGACAAGGTTTAATGCCGTAATGGAATTGGGAATATGTTTTTTTATCATGATCGTTTTTTCTTTAGCAAAGGTAAAAAATAGCAGCAAATACAAACAAACAAAGCTTTGTTTACTCAAAACTCCAAAAAGCGATTCCTTCAGCTAATTTGCTTTTCAATGTGCTATCAATCAAAACAAATGTACTAATTTTGCGCCATGACAAACAACGAAGACAAATTAAAGAAAATCATCAGTCATGCCAAAGAGTATGGTTTTGTTTTTCAAAGCAGCGAAATATACGACGGATTGAGTGCCGTTTACGATTATGCTCAAAATGGAGTTGAGCTCAAAAGGAATATACGTGAACAGTGGTGGAAAGCAATGGTTCAGATGAACGAAAATATTGTGGGAATCGACTCGGCAATTTTTATGCATCCTACCATTTGGAAGGCTTCCGGTCATGTTGACGCGTTTAACGATCCTATGATTGACAATAAAGATTCGAAAAAACGCTATCGTGCCGACGTGTTGGTTGAAGAATATTTGGCCAAAATTGAAGCCAAAATCGACAAAGAAGTAGAAAAAGCAAAAGGCCGTTTTGGCGAAAGTTTTGACGAAGAACAATTTTTAAATACCAATGCGCGTGTTTTAGAGTACAAAGAAAAGATGAGCGCCATCTCCAAACGCTTGTTTGGCTCATTGGAAAAAAACGATTTAGCCGATGTAAAATCGTTGATCGAAGAATTGGAAATAGCTTGTCCTATTTCCGGATCCAAAAACTGGACAGAAGTAAAACAGTTCAATCTGATGTTTGCAACTCAAATAGGGTCAACTGCTGAAGGAGCCAGCGAAATTTATCTTCGCCCCGAAACGGCACAAGGAATTTTTGTCAATTACCTGAATGTTCAGAAAACCGGACGCATGAAAATCCCCTTTGGCATTGCTCAAACAGGAAAAGCGTTTCGCAATGAAATTGTAGCCCGCCAGTTCATTTTCCGTATGCGTGAATTCGAACAAATGGAAATGCAATTTTTTGTTCGCCCCGGCGAAGAAATGAAATGGTACGAATATTGGAAAGCCGAACGAATGAAATGGCATTTATCGCTCGGAATGGAGGCTAAAAACTACCGTTTTCACGATCATGAAAAATTGGCGCATTATGCCAACGCTGCCGCCGATATCGAATTTAATTTCCCAATGGGATTTAAAGAACTGGAAGGCATTCATTCGCGTACCGATTTCGATCTAAAAGCACACGAAGAATATACCGGAAAAAAACTGCGCTATTTCGACCCGGAATTAAACGAAAGCTATGTTCCTTATGTTGTTGAAACCTCCATCGGTTTGGACCGTATGTTTTTGGCTGTCATGAGTACGGCTTATAACGAGGAAAAACTGGAAGACGGTTCGGAGCGTGTTGTTTTAAATCTTCCGCCCGCATTGGCTCCTTACAAAGTAGCCGTATTGCCGTTGATGAAAAAAGACGGATTGCCCGAAAAAGCGCGCGAAATAATGGCCGATTTGCAAGAAGATTTTATGTGTCAATATGAAGAAAAAGACGCCATCGGAAAACGTTATCGTAGGCAAGATGCGATAGGGACTCCTTTTTGTATTACAATTGATCACGAAAGCTTAACCGACAATAGCGTTACAATCCGTTATCGCGACAGCATGAAACAAGAAAGAATTGCTGTTGCGGATCTGAAACAATTAATTGTGGGCAAACTGAAACAGAAAATGTAAATTTTGAAATTCGAGAATTGCGCATCCCGAAATTCCAGAAAAACACCCTTTTAGGCTAAAATAGTTCAATGAAACATCCACTACAAAACAATTTTGACACNNAAATTATAAACACATGAAAAAGTACATTGTTTTAATTCTGCTTTTCAATTTAATACGAATAATCATTTTGCCATTCTTCGGAATGATGCCGCAAGATGCTTATTATTATTTTTATTCCGAGCACCTTTCCCTGTCCTATTTCGATCATCCTCCAATGGTTGCTTATATGCAATATGTGTTTAGCCTCGTTTTTGGGAAAACAGTTTTTTCGGTAAAGCTGGCCGATTTTGTTGTTTCATTGGGAACGCAGCTTCTGTTTTTTTATTTAGCAAAAAAAGTATTGTCTCCACAACAGAGCACCAAAGCTTTGCTGCTATTGACAAGCACCATTTTAATTTCCAGCATTTCGCTTATCACCACGCCCGATGTTCCCTTGCTGTTTTTCTGGACATTGGCAATTTTGTTTCTTTACAAAGCAATCTTCGAAATAAAGAAATGGAATTGGATTTGGGCCGGTATAGCGATGGGATTGGCTTTCGATAGCAAATATACGGCTGTTGGATTGCCGGCCGGTTTGTTCCTCTTTTTGCTCGTTTCCGGAAAATACCGACATTATTTACGCCAAGTTTGGCCTTATTTGGCTGTTTTGCTGATGGCCATCGTTTCTTTGCCGGTCTTGTTGTGGAATTTAGATCACGATTTCGCCTCATTTTCTTTTCAGTCGAATCAGCGAACCGATGCCATTTCGAAAATAAACGTCTCCAATGTTGTAGGATTGGTTGGAATGCAGTTGTTCTTGCTTTTACCCATCATTTTTGTTGGTCTTTGGTGGTTAATAGTTCGTTATTCAAAACGATTCGCTTTTAAAACAAACAGAATCAGTGCCGAATCATTGTTTTTATTCAGTTTCTTTCTTCCCATGTTTCTGGGTTTCTATTTTCTTTCTTTTTTCATTTGGGTGAAACTAAATTGGCTGATGCCGGCATACATCAGTGGACTTATTCTGCTTACTCCGTTCATTTCTAATAAATTGATAAAATGGCAACTGGGCATAAGTATCTTTTTTCATCTTCTAATCATGGTGGAGGTATTTTTTTATCCCGTGGCTGTTAAAAGTGATGATACCTGGTATGGCTGGGAAAATTTCGCAGAACAAACCGAACAGATTCGTGATAAATATCCGGATGCTTTTGTTTTTTCGCGCGATGGCTACAAAACAGCCTCGCAACTGCAGTTCTTTACCAACAAAAAAGTATATAGTTCCAATATTGTGGGTGAGAGAGCTTTGCATTACGATTATATTGGGGATAATGTGAATGATTTGATTGGAAAAGACGCCTTGTTTATCGATTCGGACAAACGACTGAAAACCGACGAAAAATCAGATGGCATTTATCCGAAGGTAAGCAAATATTTCGGCTCTGTGGTAGAACTGGAGCCAATACTCGTAAAAAAAGGCGAAAAGACAGTTCGGAAATTTTATATCTATTATTGCACCGATTACAAAGGTCTTCCGGCAAAGGAATAAAATCGTTAAAAAAAATAGCGGGAATAACCTATTCCCGCTATGAATCAAATCAGCCGAACGAAACAGCTGTTTAAACGTATTTATTTTTCGATAGGATTAGATGCATCCATACTCCAAACATTCAAAGCCTCGTCATAAACCTTTACGTTTGGATAATTAAGCAACGAAGTAAGGACAAAGAAAGGCAATCCTGCACGAACAGAAGTGGCGCAATACAGTACAATTGTCTTATCGGACGATATCCCGGCGCTTTTAAGCAATTTGTTCAACTCGTCGTTCGATTTAATTTTTCCTCCCTCGCCGTTTATGGTACTCCATTCAAAATTGGCGGCTCCGGGAATATGGCCGGGGCTTTTGCCGTCGGCACCAGCGAATTCTTTCGGATCACGTACATCAACAAATACCACATTGGCCGTTTTCAAATTGGCTTTTACCCATTTTGTATCCACAATAAGAGCGGCATTTACTTTTGGAGCAAAAGTAGCTGGAGTAATTTTTGATGGAGCAGGAGTCAGAGGAATTCGTGCGGCACGCCAAGCGTCCATATCTTTTTGAAGGATTTTTACGTCGGCCACGCCCATGTATTTCAATATCCAATACAAGCGGCCGGCTGCTTTATTGTCGCCATCGTCGTAAATAACAATGGAATTGGTGTTGGAGATTCCGTTTTCACCAAGATATTTAGCCACTTCGGCGGCTGATTTCAAAACGCCTTCCGGTTTTCCTTCTTTATAGAGTTTTTGATGATCAATCAAAATGGCGTCTTTCAGATGAGATACTTTATAGTTTTTGTCGGATTGAGCAGACACCATTTTTGTATTGGCGTCTTTACTTGCTTTTGCATAATCGGCTGCATTGAACAGTCCTTGCGCTGAGAGGCTGGGGACTATAAAAATAAATGCCAGGAAGAGCGAATAGAAATGTTTTATGTTTTTCATTTTTTGTATTTTTTGTTTTTTAATAGCAAATAGGCTTATTTATTAAAATTTCACTTGCAATTGAACTACGAAGAAATCGTTTTCAACTTCGTGCCAATCGGCCAGAACATCGGCCGAACTTTCTTCGGCTCGGTAAACGTAATTTACCTGAAGGCGTGTCCATTCATTAAAAAAGTAATTGAAACCAAAAGTCCAATCTTGTTGTTTGTTGAATGAAATAGCTGCATCGGGATCGTAGGATTCAAATTTTACAACGGGTTGAATATTCCAAGGTGTTTTGTACAACGCCTGCACAAAAAATCCGTTTTTCACAAAGTCGCCAATCACCAAAGTAGGAGTGCCGCCACAACCGCCACCAACTAAAGAAGATCCCTGATCATTTCCGTTGATGTATTCTGCCTGAAGCAATACATTCCTCTTTTCGATCGAGATATCCATTCCCCAACGTTTGCGAACATCGTCGTCCATTGTTGGGTCGGAAGGTTTTAGTGTTCCATATTTATAACTTCCACCAAGACTAACGCCTTCAATAGGTGTAAAAATCAAACGGGCGGTGTATTCTTTTCCTGTGTTATTGTCCACAAGATTTAAACCGGTTCCGTTGGTAATTGCAAATTTCCAAGCTAAAACGTTGGCAGTTTTTAGGCCAAAAAGTTCTTTTTCGCCCGTACCGCCATAAATCATAACGCCTAAATCGCGGAAAGGACTAGCTAGTTCATTGACAACGAGCGAACGATTTACCGTATTTAAACTTTGGCAAGGCGTTCCTAACTCAAGACCAAATGGGCTTTTGAATTGTCCGGCCGACACATTGATCCAAGGAGCAAGTCGTTTGTAAGTGATAAATGCATCCAACAAATAGGGGCCACCTTTGGTTGGACTAAATTCGGCCATTACATAATAGGAAAAATCGTAAGGAATATTTCCAACAACGCCTAAGCGGGCGCGATCAAAATAAAATCCGTTGTTTGAGGCCAGGCCGTGCAATGGCGTTACATTATCGCCAAGGAATTGATATTCGTATTGCGCTTGAATATAGCCAATTACCTGAACACCATCAGAGGAGGATGCTTCCATACAGCCTTGAGCGTTCAAGCCCGTAGGAGTCATCATCAGCATGAGTAAAGCTAGAACTAGTATCTTTTTCATATTTTAAATTTTATCAGTTAATAATTCGATATTTATTTTTTAGCGTTCTTATTTGCTGGTTACCAAAGGAAAATCTTTCGATTCAGAAATAACCCATTTATTCAACAAAAGATCATCATTAATCAGCCCGTTGGCTCCAAACTTTAAACTCAAAGCATTGTAACCCAATATATTCAAATATGCAGTTACCATCGACGAAGTTTGTCCGGTCCAGCAATAAGTGATGATTGTTTTGGCGGGATTCAGATTTTTTATCTCGTTGTTTTCGATGGTTAACGGATTAACGCGGTAAGCGCCAGAAATATGGCCATAGGTTTGAACATCGGTTGTTGTCCAATAATTATTGATAAAATAATTGCCCGGATTCGTCAATACGTTTGCGGCTGTTTCGCCTTTAAATCCATTGGCCAACATATAGCTCACGCGCTCGGCTAGAATTCCTTCACCTGTTGTTGAGGCCGACGAAATAGCAGGAACTGCAAAAGTGGCGTTGGCTGTTAAAAGGCCGGGAGCAGCCGCCCAGTTGGCATGATTTTTACCAATATTTGCAATTCCCGCGGTCCACGATGCGGCCAAACTGGTATTCCAACCAGCCATTCCCCATTTCATGACCATGGCATTTTTGAATCCGCTGAGGCGTAAAGCTATTACAGCATGTGCTGCGGTTTGACCGGTATAGCAAGCCACAACAATTTGTTTACCACCAGCTCCTGCTGCCGTCGTTATTACATTTGCAAGAGTTGAATTTACAGCTCCGGCAATATGTCCGGCTGCAAAATCTGCTGCAGTGCGCAAATCAATAATATAAAAATTATTGTTTGGATCGGCATCGGTTTGAATTGTATAAACACTGGTTGTGGTTGTTACCCAACTGACCAACATATCCGTCAAATCCAAATCGTTTGCAACCAAATATTGAGTCAGAATTGTTTGCGTTGGCGTTCCGCTTACTACAATTGGGAAGTTTCTCGTTTCTGTAGTTGACCATTTATTAAGTGCTAAGCGCGAATAAATCAAATTATTGGCTCCGTACTTTAAACTGGCTGCATCGTATCCTAAAATGGTTAAATAAGCAGTGATTACGGATGATGTTTGACCTGTATAGCAATAAGTTACGATTTTCTTACTTGCGTCTAAATTGAGATATTCGTTTCCGGCCAAAGTCAGTGGCGAAATCCGGTGTGCTCCGTTTAGGTGACCGTATTGTTCTACTTCGGCCGCTGTCCAATAGTTATTAATAAAAAAATTGGCGGGGGCGGCAGCAACTTCTGTTCCAGTTACGCCTTTAAATCCGGCTGCTAACATGGCATTAACTCTTTCGGTCAAAATTCCGGCGCCATCGGTTGCAGTTGTTGTGTAGGCAGGTTCCAAATGCGTGGAATTGGCAGCCAAATTTCCCGGTGCGGCAGTCCATGCTGTTGTTCCAAATTCGCCTGTTCCGCTATTCCAAGAGCCAACGTAATTGTTATTCCAACCAGCCATTCCCCATTTAAGCACTTTTGCCGTAGGATAACCGCTTAAGCGCAAAGCAACCACAGCGTGACTGGCCGTTTGTCCGGTATAACAAACCAATAAAATTGGCTTTCCTCCTGAGGCGCTTGCCTGATTGAGTAGTGTGGTAAGCGTTGCATTCACTGCTCCCGAAATATGACCTGCGTCATAATCGGCTGCCAAACGTAAATCAACGACATAATAATCATTTGTTGCATCCGCATCGGTCATGGTAGCGTAAACAGCGTCGGCAGTAGTTATCCAATTAGTTAAAATAGTTGGAAGATCGAGATTGCTTGCAACCAGATAGGTTTTAAGCGTTTTGAAACTCAAACTAGGATCTACATCTGGAGCATCGGGTTTCGGCTTTTTACACGAATTCAATGCAATTAAGGGGATTATCAATAGCCCCAACAATAATTTAGTTATCTTTTTCATAGTATTCATTTTATTTAACTAGATAATAGGTTAGATTTTTATGAATTAACATCCGCCAACTTCTTTAGCGGCTCCGTGTGCTTGTTCTATATTTTTAAGTTGTTCGTCCGGATAAGCGAGTTCCCAAGCTTTAAATCCATCTTTGACGTATTTTACGTTTTCAAAACCAAGGCGCTGCAAAACATCGGCAGTAAGCAAGCCGCGTGTACCTTTTTTGCAATACACAATAATCTCGTCGGTTTTGAGAGGAGGATAGAGAAATTGAGCTTCCCAAAACTCATCGTTTAAAACATTGAATTCGATTAATCCACGTGGGATATTTACCGCTCCAGGAATATAACCGGGATTGAATTCGTTGAGTTCTCGAACGTCGATAATGACTAGGCTAGCTCCGGAATCCATTTTTTGATGAAGCTCCTGAACGGTGATGGCCGTTACGTTTGGTTCTACTGAGGCTATCAATTCATCTACATTCTGAAAAGTTTTGTCTGATGACCCACAGGCCGCTAAGAGTAAACCAAGAATGGCTACTGCAGCAAATTTTAGTTTATTTTTAATTTCCATTGATCTATATTTTTAAATTTTACAATTCAAACACGGGTGTAATTTATTTTCGATCTCTATCATTGAGAAGTTGTTCCAATCGAATTTTGTTTTCAAGCAATTCTTTTTCGGCTAATAAACGCGCTGTTGTATCCAAAATAAAGCCTTCAACACCAACAATTTGATTGTTTTTTACTACGGGAGTCATTGTTACGGTGTGGTGACCAATGGAGCCATCCTGACAAATGCGTGTAACTTCGCCATGAGGAATTGTTTCTCCTTTTAGCACTTTGTTGAAAGTGATTTCCAGTTCTTCAAATTCTTCTTTGTTTCGGCTTAAGGAATAATGTTTCCCAACCACATCTTCAGGAGATTTGAATTTATATAGACAAGCCCACGCATTGTTTACTTCCTCATAAATTCCATTTGGGTCAATTCTGAAATAGCCGGCACCACTATTGGCGACTACATCGCGAAATTTCTCTTCTTTTTTTACGCCAAGTCTTGCTTCTGTTTCGGCAAGTGCAGTATCCAACAATTCACTTTTATTGCCGTCGGCTTTCAAGCGCGCCTTCGTAATTTTAAGTGCTACTTCCATTTCGTTGGCCACCATGGCTCTTGCTCCTTTTTCATCTACTTCTTCCCAGCCGGTAATCATGGCTTTGATGGCCGATAAAGGTTTGTGACCCGTTGTGGTGAGATAAACGTGAGCAATTACAAAAACGATTAAAAAATAGGCTCCGGCGGTGTGAATCAAAGCCGCTGAATCCAAGCTTCCGAGCTGAAAGCCTTGATTGGGATAGTTTAGATACATATAAGCCAAACCGCTCAATCCCATAACCGGGATGACCAATATTTTCAGCCCCAGATAAATGAGTCGCTGAAGCGGATTAAATTTATTGTAAACCAGCTTATTTGTGGGATGTTCGGCTCCGCTGAAAATACCTGTTATGTAGTAATTAATCTGCTCTTTAACGAGTTTTAAAGAAGGTTTGTATTGACGCCATTCCCCTGTTGTGAAATGCCAGAAAATAGCAAATATAATTAGGATCAGAAATGCCCAGGCGCTTATATCGTGAATACTAACTGCATTTCTGTATCCAAAGAGTTCGAAAAAGCCATGAATTTCCAGTCCCGTAATGGCTAAGGCGGAAATCAGCAAAACTTGCATCCAGTGCCAAAACCGCTCGAATATTTGATAGATATATATTTTCATTTGTTTCAATTTTTACAATTAATCAATTTCTTTTCTAGTTTTAGTCGTGTAAACAATTTTTGCGAAGAATGATACGCAATGCGCCATGAACAACCACTCCGATAAATGAAAGAATGATCAAGATAATTCCAATATTATCAATCCAAGCATTGTAATCTCTTCCGGGCAAATAGAAATCTGTTAAAGAAGCCAAGCGGCCTTCTTCGCTTCGTGTGTGACAATCAATACATCTCAACGATTGACTTGCGGGGCTTACTTGGTGGTTGAGTGGCCAGTACATTTCTGTTTCCACAAAACCGTATTCGCCACTGTAGGGCAGTCCAACATATTCCATTCCTGCTTTAATTGCGGCGTTCCAATCAAAATCCATCCAATAGGCGCCTTCGCCCTTTACCTTCGAAAAGGTTTTCACTTGAACCAATCTATTGTTTATTGCATCGTAGGGTTGCTTGCCGCGATGCACTTTAACCGGCCATATTTTTGAACATCCAGTTGTTTTACAATTGGCTCCTTTGTCGGAATAGGCGCCATTTAGTGTGTTCATTTGAATCGGGATTTCGGTAATGGAATCGGTAATTAAAAAATGATCGGCCAATCCGTTAAACCAAAAATAGGAGGGTTTTATGTTTTGATCCCATACAAAAGTTCCTTTAATGGAAAGGTAATTGTGATTGCCGTCTGCATCGGCCTCGTGAAGAGGTTCGCCATGTTCATCTAAGCGACCAGCACTTGTCCAATCCCACCACATTTTTGTAGAATTGGCTTTGGCATAATAGGGAATATGGCAAGTTTGGCAAGCTATGCGGAGGCCATGTTTGTTTAGAAGCGCATCTGAATGTGGTTCGGTGGTATGGCATTGCTCACAGCTTATACGATTCTTGTTTTCTGACGAAAGCGCATACAATTTACCTGTTATATTATGGTTTTCGGTAATATGACACTCTATACAACTCATGTCTTCGCCATCAGTTCCCATGTGGACATCCAATTTTTTAGTGCCGTTGTTCATGGCCTCTTCCAAATCGCCATGTTTCACGTTGTTTCCGCCTCCGCCCCAAAAGTGGCAAACGCCACAATTGGCTCTTTTGGGCGAACCCACGCTTTGTGCAACCACATTCAGGTTTATTCCCTCAACGGGATAACCTGCCATGCCGGATTCTTTTTTGTAAACACCCGATAAATCATGACAAACCAAGCAATCAATATTTTCCTTTTCGGTAAAATCAAATGATTCGTCTTTCCAGCCATAGCCTATATGACAGCGTGTGCAACTTTCGCGATTTGAGGAGGTGCCGATGCAAAAGTTGTTGAGAATGTTTTTCTTCCCAACAGAAACTTCGCCACGGCCGTTTAGTTTTTCGGTGCGTTGCCATGTCCAGTGATTGTTCGCCATTATTTCGGTATGCCGTTCGGTATGGCAACTTAAACAAGCCAAAGTAACATCTTGAGGGCGTTTAAATTCCTGCTGTAAAACTGCAAATTTGCCGTGGTCAACAACCTTTTGATTGAGCCGATCGGCTTTTTTTACATAGTTTATTAGTTTTAATTTGTGCTGATTTTCAAGCGAGGCTTCTTGGTCGGGCGAAGCGAACAATGTGGCCTGAAAAGAGAAGACAATCAGTACGAGGTAAATTAATTTCTTCATAATCTAAATTTTAGTAGAAGTGCAATAAATTCGTTATTTGATTCACAACAAAGCTACACCGGGATTTAAAATTAGTCGAACAGGGCTCTATCAAAGAAACTATGCTTTCGGGTGGGCTTTCTCAAGAAAAAACTGATATATGTCATTTTTTAAATTGATGAAGATTGTCTTTCGTAAACAAGAACCTATTTACATAGTTGTATATCAATATATTACACTATATTTAAATTTTAGATTGCATCTCTTTTTTATGAAATGATAATTTCGACACAATAAATAGGCGTTTATTCAATCGCGTTATTTTGGCTTTCATCCTTCCTGTTTTTGATATTGGCTCTGGGAAAAAATCGAAACTTTTACATTTGTCTATTGTCATTTTCGGCATAAACTTGGTAAACGAACGAAGTGGCCATAAAAAATCAGTTCTGATCTGACCAAAAAGGAGTGACAATCCGATTCAAAATCTTACGTTCTTTAGAATTGGCAAGAAGCGGTATTCTGTATAAAACAAAAAAGGCTTGATTAATCAAGCCTTTTTTGTTAAAGATTTATTTTTTCTATCTTATTTTTCGTTTTGTTGTAAAAGGAATTCTAATCGGATTTTATTTTCCATCAACTCCTTTTCGGCCAATCTTCTTGCTGTGGTGTCTAAAATAAATCCTTCCACTCCAACAATAACCTTGTCTTTCACTACCGGAGTCATTGTAATGGTATGAAAACCACACGAACGGTCTTTACAAATTCGTTTTACTTCTCCATGAGGAATTGTTTCGCCGGATAAGACGCGATTAAAGGTTTTTTCTAATTCAGCAAAGTCTTCTTTCGAGCGGCTCAATGAATAGTGTTTCCCTATTAACTCATCGGGCGAATCGTATTTGTACAAATTTACCCACGCCTCGTTCACTTCTTCGTAAAGGCCATTTTTATCGATTCTAAAATAGCCTGCTCCGGAATTTGCAATCACATTTCTGAATTTTTCTTCTTTCACCACTCCGATTTTAGCCTCCGTTTCTTCCAAAGCTTTATCCAGAAATTCACTCTTGCCGTGGTCGGTTTTGAATCGTGCGCGTGTAATTTTCAGCGCCACTTCCATCTCGTTCACAACCATTGCGCGCGCGCTTTTTTCGTCCACTTCTTCCCAGCCCGTAAGCATGGCTTTAATGGCCGACAATGGTTTGTGACCGGTGGTTGTGAGGTAAATGTGGGCAATGACAAAAGTGACCAACGAAAACGCGCCCATTGTATGAATAAGGGCGATTAAGTCTAAACTTCCCAATTGGAAAGTGGTGTTTGGATAATTCAAAAACATATAGGCAAATCCCGAAAAAACCATCACCGGAATCACAAGAATATTCAAGCCTAAATAGATAATCCTTTGTAAGGGATTGAACTTATTATAAACCAATTTATTTGTCGGGTGTGGCGCTCCTTTAAAAATGCCAAAAATATAATATTCGGTTTGTTCCTTGATTAGTTTCAAAGAAGGACGATATTGTCGCCATTCGCCAGTTGTAAAATGCCAAAACACGGAAAAAACGATCAAAACCAAGAAAGCCCAAGCAGCGATATCGTGGTATTTTACAGCATGTTGGAAACCAAATAGGGTATAAGAACTATGTATTTCAAAACCGGTAAGAGCAAGGAATATGATCAAAGTTGCTTGTGTCCAATGCCAAACACGTTCAAAAATTTGATAAATATATATTTTCATCTGTTTATAATTT
>DMBV01000182.1 GCA_003445975.1 Bacteroidales bacterium | reverse complement strand
GAAAATGAAGAAACTTGTCTAGTTTTCACACGAGCTAAGTTTAACTTGAATCTTGAAAAATAAATCAAAAAACGGGAATAAAAAAAGTCCAAAATGCTTTACGTATTTCGGACTTCGTGGTTTGATTAGGGTTTGTTTTTAAGGTGTAATTATATTGGGATACGATGAGAAAATTTTAATAAGAAAATATTGTGAGGATAAATCGAAAACAGATTGTCCATATCGTTGTAAAAATCAAAAGCGTATTGATCGGGAAAATCGGTTTTGTTTTGCGACCAAACAAGGTAAATGGTAGAGCCGGGAAGGTATTCCCATCGAGCAACCAGATTGGATTGGAACTGAATAAACTTAAAGTTGGGATTTTCCAAATATCCATCCACAATTCCGTCAGTATTCATATCAATTCCAAAATTTTCATCGGGCTGAGTGGCCATAAAACGATCGGAATAAACGGAGGCAATTGGGTTTGTTACATATTTAAAGTTGCTGTATTCGCCTGTTGAGATAAATGGTTGAGCATAAAATTGGATACTAAAATCGGGCGTAAGCCCATAATCCATGCGCAATTGAGCTACAAAAGTTTTTTGTTTTATTTCGGCCAAAAAATAGCGGTCTTGTCCGGCAATGTTCAGTTCACCGATGTATTGCAATTGATTGCTGTTGTGACGAAGCGATGGTTGAAGCGAAACGAGCAATTGATCTACCGGCCGATAGTTGATCGACATGGAATAATTCTTCCGAAGGCTTGAGTTTTCGGCGCCAACTGTAGAAGAAATATTGAGCGAAACATTCAAGTTTTTTCTTCGGTCGGATGATATATTTCCCCAATAATTGAGTGTTGGCGGGTTTTTAAATAATGGGCCACCACGAAGCAAGGTTTTACTCAAGTGGCTGGTATTGTAATTGCCGCCCATTGAAACAGACCAAAAATTATTGAACTGAGAGCTAATGTTCATATCGCCGCCCATTCCAAGGTATTTTCCACTGAAATCGTAGGAACTATAATGGACAGCTTCCATACTCAATTTGCGAAAAACAGAGATTGGTTTTGGAATGTTGTATTCGGCCCAAACAATTTCTGTCATGTCGTCGGCTTCGCGTAAATAGCCAAGATCGTTCAGCTCAAAACCGGGCGATTGCCAGCTGTACCATGCAATATAACTCCAACCTCCGCTTGTTTGTTTCCCCATCCAGACACTTCCGGAATGTCCACTTAGCGTTTTTAAATTTGGACTAAATTCAGTATGTTCTGAATCGGGTCGTTGGTAATAGCGTGCCGAAGCAAGTTGAAGATCAGAAATGGCTTGCGTGCTTCCTTGTATATGGCTTCCCAATAATTTTATCGAAAAGGTATATTTTCTGTCTTTCCATTGATGGTCAAAATTCAAACCGCCGGTATAAGCAGCAGTAGGGAGTATTTCTAAATGAACGTCGTCGATTTTGCGATTTGTGGCGGTGATCATTCCGCCAATTTTTGTGTTTCCCTGATTGAAATCTTTTTCGATTCGACTCACAAAATAATTTGTGAGCGGTTCTACGGTATATTTTTCGATTGAATTATCCGCCAAGGAAATGCGCGCGTGTTCAACATTGGTCACACTTTCCAAAACCCCGATAGATAAGCCGCTTTTTGTTTTTCCGGTAATCTTTGCCGCTCCCAAAATAGAAGTGTTCTCTGGCATATCCAAAAAATTGTAAGTCTCTGGATAATAGGATGGCTTCTTTCCAATTCGGCGCGAATAAAATAAATTGCCCGACGAATTGTTGCCTTCGCCCAATCGAAGCGGAAAATTGTAGATGTTGCGCCCTTCAATAAAAAAAAGTCGCTTTTCTTCAAAATAACTTTCGAAAGCGGAAAGATTGACTTCGGACGGGTCGGCTTCGACCTGTCCGAAGTCAGGGTTAATGGTGAGGTCTAAGGTGAGGTTGTTTGTAAGTCCAATTTTTGCATCGAGTCCAACGCGGCCATGCAATTCTTTCCCGTCGGTAAAAGGATCTCCTTCTTCTTTTTGAAACGATTCTGCCGATGCAACCGCATAAGGTGTGATGTCAAATTGTTTTTTCGGTTTAATATTCTCCAGTCCATGCAATTCGCCAAAGCGACTGACATATCCAGCTTCTTGATTTGAGATAGCTTGCCAAAGACTGCGTTCGTCTTTGCGATGTACATATCGCTTCACTTGCAAACCCCATATTTGATGAGTTTCTTCGCTGAAACGCAATTGTGTGAACGGGATTTTAATTTCGGCTATCCAGCCTTCTTTATCTATACTCGTTTTCAAATACCATATAGGATCCCAAGTGCGGTCGCTATGAAAATTGTCTCCGCTGTATTTTTCGTCGTTTTTTACTCCGGCAACGGTGGCCGTAAACGAATAGGCGGTGCTGAAATCGTGATAACTATCAAAGGCAATTTCAATCCAATCGCCTTGAAAGGCATCGCGGCGCGACATTCTTTTAACAATTTCTTCCGGATTCCGGTCTAATGCTTTTACGGCAATGTAGATGAAATCATCGTCGTACAAAATGTTGAAAAGTGTTTCTTGATCGGGTTCTCCGCCATTCAATGGCTGATATTGGGTGAAAGAATCTTCCCATTTTCCTTGTTCCCACGCCGAATCGTCGAGCAATCCATCAACTTTTGGAGATTCACCGCTTATTTTTTTGGTCGTATAGCTTCTTTTTTCTTGTGCCGCAATTTGGGTAGCAAACACAAAAAATACCAAAATAATAAGTATGTAAGGCTTCAAAAACACATTCATCGGCGGCTATTATTCAATATCTGTGCCAGCTTTTTTAAGTAAAAGACAATGAAATAGTTATGACAAATCAGTTATCAAAATCGCATAAAATAAGTGTACGATATTAAATAAAAAACGTACGTTTTCGAACACATCAAAAATTGAATGAATGGTGCTTTTTAAGATCTAAAAAAGACTGAATGAGTCTTTGCCTAAGGTCTTTTCTTTGGCAATAATTTGATCTAAATAAGGCGATAGGAAAAGAAATCCCATACCGAAATATACATTTATGGAAGTTGGAAACTGACCCATCACAGCATTTCCGTAGTTCGCTAACAAAATCCCCATAATTCCGCTTAGAATGGCCATCATACGGGCTTTCAGTTCGTGGTCATGAATTCTGTACATAATCAGGAAGCCACTTTTGAGAACTATAAAGAAAAGAATGAAAAAATGCAAAGTCAAACCAATAGCGCCATTTTCGGCCCAAATTAAAACATACCAACTGTCGGTAGCAATATTTGCCAAGAATCCATTCGGAACATATTTTTGAGCGCGTACTCCGGCATGACCAACGCCACCGCCAAGTGGGCGCGAGGCTAAGTAGGATTTTAAAATTCGTTGATTTTCTAAGCGAACCTGAAAACTTGCATCTTGATCCGGGTGAAAAGCAGTTCGGAAGCGAGCTACTTGATAATTTGATTGCAAAATGGTGGTATATGCAAAAAAGACATAAACGGCAACTCCTGTTGCGGCACCCAATGAAATGAGACGAACATTTTTTGTTAAGATTAAATAGGTAAAAAACCCGAGCGCCGGAACGGCAATCGCTCCGCGTGTTCCTGAAATCAGCATTCCATAAAGGCCAAGCAATGCTACCACGCCAAAAAAAAGTTTCTTTTTCATTTTTTTTGTTTCGTAGGCAATGATTCCACCCATCACCAACGCATGGGCTTGCGAGGCTCCAAATTGACCGGCATCACTTAAAAAAGAAAATACGCGAAGTTTTCCAAACAGGAGATGGGTTTCATAAGCGCCTGCATCCAGCCATCGTTGTTCGGCAAAATCCAAACCGATTAACTGCTGCATTGCACCTTTGAGCGAAGCCAGAATAGTCATACTACCCCAGATGTACAAAAAGATTTCTAAATCTTTCGGACTTCGCATAAGCAATAATACAAGGGGAATTCCGAAGAAAAAGTAAAGAGCTATCCCACGCATGGTATAAAACCAAGCTTGAAAACTGACCGCTTCCGGGTTTAGAATTTCTAATCCTATCCAGCCCATCCAAATGGCTGCCAATAGGCTCACATCTTTCAACATGGGTTTCCAATCCACTCCTTGGTAAAAATGTTTAAAAATGACGGCTATCAGAGCCAAAATAAAAAGACCATCAGCAGCAAGTCCAAAAGGAATTGCAGGTCCGGTATAGCGGGGAAGACCATTGATAAAATAGCCGGCAAATTGAATGGCGAAAAGGGCGATTTTGGGAATATGAAAGACGCGATTGACAAAAATGAGAATAAAAGGAAGTACAAGAAGTATTGCAATGAGCGAAATCCCACTCGATGACATTAATTTTCCTATCAATAGCGAAACTAAAATAACCAGCAAGATTGCAATAGGATGTTGCAATTGAAGAGCGCCCGTATTTTTATGAAAAGGATTTTGCATCAGCGTAAAGTCGAATTTCCTTGTTGATCTTCAATTCTTTTTTTTCGGGTTTCTAAATCTTTCCGATTCAATTCGGCTTTTTTTTCTTCATTTTGTTTTTCCTGACTCTTTGCCTCTTCGGCCATAATTGAAGCGTAAACAGCCACAGCGGCTAAAATCAATGCTACGAATATGGGCCAGGTAATCATTTATTCTTGTTTTAGAAATAGTTGGGTCAAAAGGATTCCATCGTTGTACAAAACAACAATATATTCGGCCGCAGGCAGATATTCAATCGGAATTGTTCTTGAATTTTCGCCTTTGGAAAAAAAATTATTTTGAAAAATATCGAAGGTTTTTCCGTCGATGGAGACCAATTTTAGGCTCAGTTTTTGGTCGGCTGAAAGATTAAACCGAATTAAAATTGAATTTGTTGCCGGATTTGGCGATAAGCGGAATGATGAATTTGGAATGTTTTCGATCTGGTGAGTGGATGTAATCAGTTGATATTCATAAGCACCGATGTCGAAGTACGTTTCGAAAGGACGATTGTAATTTTCTATATCAAAATAAACTCCGTAGTTGCTGAGGTTAAAACCTGCATTTACAGCCGGCGAATTATTTGTGAGGTGATAGTTGTGAGCCGTTGTATCGGCAAAGTATTGATTTTTTGAAGAACGGTCAAAAATATTGTTAGTGAGATACACGGCTGATCCGTCTAAATAATTGTGAACATAGGCATCAGAGGCTTGGTAGTTTACCGAACCTAAATTTGCGTAGAAATCGTAGGCGCCGGGATTGAGAATGAGGTTGTTGACAATGCGGTGAATCTCGCCATGTGCGTTCATAATCCGAATTCCGTCGCTTTTGGGATTGACAATGGTGTTGTTGTAAAAGTGAAAAGTAGAGTCGGGCGGTTCGATATAGGTGTATTTTGAAAATATCCCAAATTGCTGTTTTAATGTTTGATCTTCAAAGGCATAATCACGTCCGGCGTTTAGGATGAGGTTGTTAAAAAATTTCTGTCCGCCAGCGCCTTGATTGAGGATTCCGGTTCCTTTTCCATCGATGATTTGATTGTTAAATACATGACAGCGGCTTCCGGTATTGATAATGATTCCCGACATTTGGTAAGTCGCTTCGTCTTGAGAATCTTTGAAAACAAGGTTGTCGTGAATAGTACAGTTATTCAAAGCACTTCCCACCTGAATTCCATCCCAGCCTGTATATTCCACCCGGTTGTTGTTTATTTCAACTCCATCAATAATATGAGGAAAAAGAGTGGCATCGCATGCGCTGATGTATTGTCCAAGAAAAAACGAACTTCCGATATACATTCCTTCGTTGCCTATATGATGGATATAATTGTGATGGATTTTGAGATTGAACATCGTAAAATTAGCGCGATCGGAAGGGAAAATGCAATTCGGATCGGTTTTGGCAACAATTCCGGCAATCTTCACATTTTTTATTTCCAGATATTCTATTTCAAAATCAGTAGATCTTGTCCCAATATCTAATCCGTAACCGTTCACAACATCTTGAATCAGAATTCCATATTCGGTATTTGAATCGCCTGAACCACTTAGAATAATGTATTTTGATTCGGCAAAACGCAGTCCGTAAGTGAGTTCTGAAGAAATAATGCTCTGTCCGCCTTTGTTGATGACAACTATTGGCTCAGTTTCTGTACCAATGATATTTTTAAGATAAAGAGGGCCTCTGGCTCCAGCCATCAAGCACAGCGTATCTCCAGGTTGGAAAGTAAGATTTGTAATAGAACTTGTTTCGGGTAAAATTTCGTAATCGCAATGGAAATTACTTTGCGCTGTCAGTAGGCTCATATTCAGGCTAAGAAAAAGCCAAAGGAGGGTTTGCAGATTCCTTTTATTACTTCCCGAAAAGAAATAATTTAGCATAATCAGCGCGTAAATTCTTTTATTTTATTTGTATAGACTTTCCAGCCTTCAACCCAAATCAAACGGGCTTTTAGTTGCAGTTCTTTTGTTAGATATTGATAGCCAATCACGACTCCAATAAATGTGAAGATAACCGTAACAACCGCAACCATTAAGATCGATTTAAAAATAAAAATGGCAATTAAATCGCCCATGATATTGGCCAAAACCATGTAAATAATTTTGTAAAAATTCTTTCTTGGTTTGTTGATGCTGTCCAATCCAACTCCCGTAAGCCTGTCGATAGGAAGCAGAATTCCATAGAGAGCAAAAACTTTGAAAATAGCCGATGTACTCGCTCCCGAAACCGGATCGATGCCCAGATATTGCTTTCCACCAAGCAGCAACACAAAGAAATCGGAAAAAATAAATCCAAAAACAGCGATGGGAATAAAAAGAATGGTGATGGAGCCTGCATAGCTGTAGAAATAATAGCGCACCATTTTTAGATCGTTTTCGATGCTCGCTTTCGACATTTTTGGAAATGCTGTTGCAGCAAAACTCCGAAGAGGAATTTGAAGCATTTCGGTTAGTTTCAACGGAATACTATAGAGCGCCACCGCAGCAGTGCCAAATGGACTTAAGGCAATGATAAAGGTGTCGGCACTTCGCAAAAGGTTGGTGCCAATCAGAGTCAAAGTGGAATATTTTCCAAAGTTCAGCAGCTTTGCATTGGTTTTTTTATCGGCATAAAAAAGATATTTCAATCCGTCCCAGCCTGCAAAAATGGTGATGAGCGAAACAATGCCCGAAACGGCCAAGTTGAACCAAATAACATAAATCAATTCTAATTTTAACCAAAAAAGATTTATCACTAAACCAAAAAAGAAAAGGGCCGAGCTGAGTGTTCGTACAATAAATATTTGACCAAAATACTGTTTTGATTGCTGTATAGTGAGTGCATTGTTGAATGGCAGATTGAGAAAAGACAAAATGGGATACCATTGAAAGAAAAGCAAGAAGCCCGATTTTTTGATTTGATCAGGAAAAAAATACAAGCAAATATATAAAATGGCAGCAAGCATTATACTTACAACTAAACCAATATACCAATTTGAACCAATTAATTTTTTTTGTTCAGCTTCGTTGGCTCCGCTCAAAAATCTTACCAAGGCGGTACGAGTTATGCCAAATCGAAACATCTCGATAAAGGTGGCGCCAGTCAAAAACAACACCCATTCACCAAAAACTTCTTGGTTGTAACTTCTTGTCAATACAACAAAGGTGAACAATCCAAATACCGCCGTAATCATATTTCCGGCTAAGGATTGGATGTTTTTCTCTTTTGCAATATGGAGGATTTTTTTTATCATTTTCTTAATGAATAACGTTCAAAAAATCGAAGTTGGACTATTTTCTTAACAATTCGGCGAAATCGGCTTCTTTTGCGGGGCAATTCGCCAAGCAATACCTCAAGGGCTTCGGCTTGAACTCCATTTAGAAGAATTACAGGCTCAAATTTCATAAATTGTTTGATACTTGAAAGGCTGTTTTCGTCGGATTTGGTCCAAGGTCTGTTGGCCCGAGTTACCATAATTCCAAAATCGGCGCTTTTTACCAAACTAGGTGGAAATGAACGATGTGTAATGGATGGAATTTCGACTAAAATGAAATCGTAGGAGCCTAAATTGGATTCCATTCCAAGAATATCGTTTAAACTTTGTTTGTTGAAACTTTCGGAGTTAAGGGTGTATTGAAAGATTGGGTTTTTGGAGTGATGCTGAAATTTCGGACGATAATCGGCCAGCGTGTAATTTGCCGATAAAACACGAAATCCAAAATCGTTCAGTTTTTCGCTGAATGCATCCTGAATAAGCGATTTTCCCTCGGTTATCTGCGTGCTGAAAACCAAAATAACGATGGGTTTTTTGGTATGCAAATTTTCGTTTTCGAGCTTCGATCGCAGATTCTGAACCGCTAGCTCCATCAATCGGTTTTTAAGAAAACCGAAATTGACTCCGCTTGTTTTGTCGGAAAGAAGCGGATAGGCCGAAAACAGTTTAAGCCCGGTTAGCTTTTCTGCTCTTTGCGGTGTTTTGATGGTGTTGTCGAAATATTCGAGAACCAAAATAACAAAAAGCACCAAAAACAAGCCTACAATTCCCGCGGCGGCAATGAGCAATTTTCGTTTTGACGATTCGGCCGAAAGCGGAAAATAAGGCGAGTCGACAACTTTGATATTGGATTGCAATTCCAGGTTTTGTTGTTTTAGTTTTGCTAAATTAAGACTGCTCAAAACCGATAGATATTGCTGTTCATATACATTTATTTCCCGTTCAATACGCGATAGCCTTGCTCCCAATGGCGCAAATTGTTCGTAGGTTCTTTGAAAATCCATCCTTCTATCGTGAAGTGCGGCCACTTTGGCTTTGCTTTCTTCGTACAATATCATATTATTGAGCCATTGAGCCAACATTTCGTTGGTATTTACTCCTTGAGCCGAATATTGCAATCGAAAAACACTGTCAACGCTTCTGCTGATTTTTTTTCGCAAATTCAGCTGAACATTTTTCAATTCTTTAATGGCCTGAATGGTTTTTGGATCGGGCGAATCGTTTAGCTCATTAACGGCAATTTTGTAGGTAACGTCCGAAAGTTGGTTTCTGTATTCCAACATGTCCGTATTTAGTTTTGCAACTCCTTTTTGATTTTTGAGTTGTTTTTCCAAATTTTTAAGTACTGAATCGGCAGCTGTACTGAGCATCAATTGATCGTAATAGCGGGTTTCGAGTATTTGTTTTTGTTCGGAAATATGACGTGTTTGCTCGTAATAGTTGATAATATTGTTTTCCTGATTAAAAGTAAGTAGTCTGTTTTCGGCGGCTTGCAAATTCAGACTCGATTCGGCTACTCTTTGTTCGAAGTAGGCCACCACATTGTCGCTTTGGTTTTCTTTTAATTTTTTGTAATTTTCCTTAAATGCGCTGATAGTAAAATTGAGCGTTTGCTTGCAGATTCCCGGATCGGAAGTCTTGAACGACAACTCCATCAAATCGCTTCCTTGAACTCGTTTTGCCGAAACAGCACTCACTGCCTTCATGCTGTAAAATTTATGTCCAAAATTCAGCAGTTTGTATATGTAATTGGTGTCGTTATCAGCATAATAATCTTTAAATCGTTTCAATGTTTGAGCAAATCCCAGGCTGTCTATTTCTGCTTTTACATAAAAAGAGGTATCGGCAATATACAAGGGAATTGTGTCCGATTGTCCGTTTTTGTTCTTGAAAGAGATGTAGTCTGCTTGGTCGTAAATCAATCGACTTCCCGCTTCCAAATCGGTATTCACAATCAGATTCATGTTCATCAAATCGCTGGCCGGAATGCCTAGTTTAGAAGAAACTGAAAAGAGCGATTCGCCTTCGCTCACCAGATAGATTTTGTTTTTAGTAAAGTGTTGTTTCTGCCTCAAGCCCGAAGTGTCGTTCAAAATTTGAGGAATGTTTTTTTGTTGCAAACTGCCTGGCGAATCATCGCCGCGAATCACCATGTCTTTGATGTATTGAGGCACAAGTTCTTGCAAATCGTTGTACGATTGTCGGGAAATGTATTGCGGATCGAATGTTTTTAAACTCAAACCTTGAATAAATAAACTTAATGCAACTTCTTGATGTGTTTCGCGCGATTTGAATAAATTGATAATATTGTCAAACTCCATCTTGGAACCAAAAAAATCCAAGCGCGATTCGGCTTGCGATTCCAAGGACAATCCAGAGCCTAAGCCTGTGTAAATGATTGCGGAGGAAGAATAAAATTTCACTTCGTTGCGTGTGCCAAAATAAACAAGCCCTACAAAAATGGCAGGAACCAAGATCAAGATCAAAAGATTTTTTTGTATTAACTTAAGAAACTGAATGATATCCATTACTCCCAATTATTTAGTTCGTTAAACTTGATTCCGGTAAGTTCTTGAAGCATAACATACGCATTGATAAAACCTGTTTTGCTGTCCACATAACGATATCGGGCTCTGGCCAGATTGTCCCGAATTCTCGACAAATCGTCGAGGCCAATTTTACCATTTTGGAATTCTCTATCCGCCATTTCTGCTGTCAACTCCGAAAATTCGATGTTGTCGATGTCCAGCTTAAGCATGTTTTGCTGAATGATTAGATTGTTGTAAAGGTTAATCACATTGGCCCGAATGTTTTGGCGGTCTTCAAGCATTTTCTCCATATTGCGTTCCACACGCATCTTCCCTATTTTGATCAAATTGCCTCTGTCCCACAAATCCAGAATGGGAAGCCGTAGATTGATACTTACTGTTTGTCGGCCTTGATTGGTTGTTCCCAGAGTTCCTACTTCATTTCCATATTCGTCTTGAATAAAAACCAAGCTCGTCCATGCGCCTTCCGAAACCATTCCTTGAAGTGTAACCGATTTTGACCAATCTCTTTTGATTGATTTTAATTCGTATTCGGTAATCTTTATCTCTTTGTCCCAGTATTTCAATCGATGCGAATTGATCAATGCCGAGTCGATGAGTACATCCAAGGCAGGGATTTTTTTTGTTATATCATCCGTAATTGGATTAAAAACATTTTCGTTTGAAACTTGAACGTCCTGAGCATTTAGCTTAAAGGGAAGGGCAAACAACAATAGTGAAACAAACACAATATTTAGATGAAAACAGAAAAAGCGAAAATGAGTTTGGTTTTGCATAGAGCCCATTAGTTTGCACAAATTTAAAAAAAATACAATCGGATTAAACGCTTCCTTTTTGTATGAAAATTTTCAATGTGCGAAAGATTAATTTGGTGTCGCCCCAAAACGAATTGCTTTCTGCATAGGTATTGTCTAGCTCAAAACGTTCTTCTTCCGACATGCCGCCGTCTTTTCCACGTAGTTCCACTTGCCACAAACCTGTAAGCCCGGCAGCCGCTTTAAAGCGACGCGACCAGCGCGATTTGGTGATGGCATTGGCTTCGCCAACCGGAAGTGGACGATTTCCAACAATCGACATATCGCCTTTCAAAATGTTGATCAATTGAGGAAGTTCATCAATGCTGGTATTGCGAATAAATTTTCCGACTTTCGTAATTCTCGGGTCGTTTTCTACCTTTAGAAAAGCCGCTTTGGCATTTTTTTTCTTTATGTAGAAATATTCGCAAATTTCGGTGTTGTCGTCTTGTTTCAGTGTGGGCGAACAAAAAACGCCCTGTGGTAAACTTTTACATCTTGGGCATTCATCGCCTAAATCTTCGCCTTGGTATTGATTCAAATGTTCAACTTCTTTGAGCCTTTTATCGGCATCTTGATACATTGAACGGAATTTGTAAAATCCAAATTCATGAAAATTTGCGCCTACTCTTTTCGATGAATAGAACACTTTTCCTTTGGATTCCATCCGAATGGCGATCATAGTTCCTATCAATACGGGCGATAAAGCCAACAAGGCGCCACCCGACATAATAATATCAAAACTTCTTTTTAGGAAAGGCGTTTTGTAGGGATGACTTTCTAAATCTTCGATGGTCTTTTTTACGTTCGCCTGAGAATAGCTTGCTTTGAATTTTTTTAAAAATTCGATGCGTGCAATCAAATTTTCAATATGAAGCGGAAAAGCATAATAATCGTCCACTTTATTAGTACGTGCCATGGCTCTGGAAGCGAATTCAAATCTTTGAGCCACAACGATAAATGGAATTTTGTTCAGCAAATTATGAAATTGCATATGATTGAACAAGGCAAATGCATTCATTCCTTTTATTCCCAACGAGCATAAAACTGCATCGAGTTCGTCGTATTCCGAAATATGATTGTTTATCCACTGAATGGCTGCCAGCCCATTGTCTTTTACCAGCAAATCGATGTTTGAGTTGCCGGATAATTGTTCAATAGTCGCTAAATTATTCCCAATATACAAAATTCTTTCAACTTTTGGTTCTTCCATAACTGAGGAGTTTATAGGTGGTTAATGTCCTTTACGCATTTTGTATAGATCGATGGATTTCAATCTTCTTTTCACTCGGGCCAGCAATTCTTTTGGGTTGAAAGGTTTGATAATGTAATCATCAGCTCCGGATTCAAAACATTTTATCCTGTCGTCGCTGCTTTCTTTTCCCGAAAGCATGAGCAGAGGAATATCGTCGAAAAATCCGCTGGCTCGAATCTGTTTGATAAATTCAAAACCATTCATGATGGGCATTTCGATGTCGCAAACGATTAAATCGGGAATTACACCGGTTTGCATAGAAGCAAGAGCCAACTCTCCATTTGGGAAAGTTTCGATTTCGAAATCTTTTTTAAAAGTGTTTTCAATGATAAAGCGAATGCTTTGTTCGTCGTCGATTGCAAAAATTGTCTTTTTCATTTTCTTTCTTTTCGTTCATCTACATCCGCTTTTTTCGGTTACGCGGCTAATGGACAAATATAATGAAATTTATTTCCACAAACAATAAAATTAAAATCGAAAAACAAACGCTACACGTCTTTGTTTAATAGGGCAATATGCAATTGCAATTCGTCGCGCAATCGGGCAGCTTGAATAAAATCGAGTTCTTTTACAGCCGCTTCCATGTCTTTTCTGAGTTTGCGGATGGCTTTTTCCAATTGAGCTTTTGATAAATACGCCAAAGCCGGATCGGCAGCAATGGAGCCGGGATTGGGTTCTATATATGCTTTTTTCTCAGTTCCGCTTTCAAATGCATTGCCTAATGGTTTTATGATGGCCGTAGGAGTGATGTTGTTTTCGATATTGTATCGAATTTGAAATTCGCGTTTCCGACTCGTTTCGTCAATGGTTTTTT
Organism: Bacteroidales bacterium; assembly: GCA_003445975.1. Lineage (GTDB taxonomy): Bacteria > Bacteroidota > Bacteroidia > Bacteroidales > UBA12170 > UBA12170. The sequence continues at coordinate 12,099 of DMBV01000182.1, read as the reverse complement.
GCATTGAATTGGTAATTTTATCCGCATACATAATCACCAAAGAGTTTAGATTTCTAGCTGCACGTCCTGCTGTTTGAGTCAAAGATCGTTCCGATCGTAAGAAGCCTTCTTTGTCTGCATCCAAAATGGCTACCAGCGAAACTTCGGGCAAGTCTAAACCTTCGCGCAATAAATTGACTCCTACCAAAACATCTACCATACCTTGTCTTAGGCTTTGCAAAATTTCTACACGTTCCATAGTGTCCACATCCGAATGAATATAAGCCGTTTTTATATTTAAATTTAATAGGTATTTCGAAAGCTCTTCGGCCATGCGTTTGGTCAATGTGGTAACTAAAATGCGCTCTTTCAGTACTATACGTTTCTGTATTTCGTTCAATAAATCGTCTATTTGATTTTCGCTCGGACGAACCTCAATTGGAGGATCGAGCAGTCCTGTTGGACGTATAAGCTGTTCAACAACAATACCTTCGCATTTTTGAAGTTCGTAATCGGCCGGCGTTGCGCTCACATAAATTACTTGGTTTGTGATGGCTTCGAATTCGTCGAATTTCAAAGGGCGATTGTCCAAGGCCGAAGGCAGACGAAATCCGTATTCTACCAAAGTTTGCTTGCGCGAACGGTCGCCTCCATACATGGCGCGTATTTGTGGAAGAGTTACGTGCGATTCGTCAATGATGGTGATATAATCTTCGGGAAAATAATCCAAAAGGCAAAATGGCCTGCTTCCGGCTTTTCGACCATCAAAATAACGAGAATAGTTTTCGATGCCGGAACAATAACCAAGTTCTTTCAACATTTCGATGTCGTAAATCACTCTGTCTTCCAATCTTTTGGCGCTCGTCAAGTCTTGCGATTCTTTGAAAAAGTCTATTTGTTTGAACAAATCGTCCTGAATCGATTCGATGGCCGATTTCATTTTGTCTTTTGTGGTAACAAAAATATTGGCTGGATAAATGGTAATTTGATCCATCTGAACGATGGTTTTTCCATTTTCGGGATCAATTTGTTCCAAGCTTTCAATTTCATTTCCCCAAAATCCAATTCGAAAAGCCGTATCGGCATAGGCCGGAAAAATATCTACCGTATCTCCTCTTACACGAAAAGTTCCTCTCGAGAACTGAACCTCCGAACGCGAATACAAGCTGTCCACAAATTGCAAAAGGAGTTTCTTTCGTTCTACTCGATCTCCTTTTTTTATCAGAATCAGGTTGTTGGCAAAATCTTCCGGATTCCCAATTCCATAAATACACGACACAGAAGAAACTACAATCACATCTCTTCGTCCGGAAAGTAGGGAAGAAGTGGCACTCAATCGCAATTTTTCGATTTCCTCATTGATGCTTAAATCTTTTTCGATGTAGGTGTTTGAACTTGGAAGGTAGGCTTCGGGTTGATAATAATCGTAATACGAAACAAAATATTCGACCGCATTGTCGGGAAAAAACAACTTGAATTCGTTGTAGAGTTGTGCTGCAAGTGTTTTGTTGTGCGAAAGAACCAAAACCGGTCTGTTGACTTCTTGGATGACATTGGCAATGGTAAAAGTTTTGCCCGATCCCGTTACTCCTAAAAGCACTTGAGCCTCATCGCCTCTTCTCAAACCTTCTGTAAGTTGAATGATGGCTTGAGGTTGGTCGCCTGTTGGTGAAAAAGTGGAATCAAGTTTAAAGTTCATTCTGAAAGCTTTGTGCAAAAATAGGAAAGAAATCGGGGTGGAAAATTATTTAAAAGACATTTTGATGGTGCTCATAATTGGAAAATGATCCGATTTTTCAAAGTGTCCAATTTCAAAAGAATTCACCTTAAAAATGGTGTCATTCAAAATAAAATCAATTCGCATAGCTGGAAGTTTGCCATTGTATGTATTTCCATATCCTTTTCCTTTTTCGACAAAAGCATCCGTTCGGCCTGCTGCCAATTTATGATAGGTATAAGTTCCGGGCGTATCATTGAAATCGCCACAAATGAGCATTGGATAAGGGCTTTTTGCAATATTTTCCAATACTTGGTTCACTTGTATATTCCTGATTTTGGAATAACGCGCCAGTTTTCCGACCAACGAGTTGATTTGTGTAGTCGTTTGTTCGTCGATAGTGGTTTCGGGCGAATAAAAGATTTCGTATTCATTCTTGCCAAAATGATTGGATTCCAAATGCAGATTGTAAACACGGAGCGTGTCTTCGTGGTATTTGATGTCGGCGATCAAAGCGAAAATCTTGCCGTGATGCCTCAGCTCTTCGGTATGGAGGATTGGAAAATCTGAAAGTATGAGCAGTAAATCTACAAATTTGAAGCGGCTTTTTTCTAAATAGGGCGTTGCTGCAAAATAAGGTTTTTGAAGTTGCCCTTGAAAATCTTTTATGGTGTTTACTCCTTTGGTGGGATAAGTCTGGAATTCTTGCAAACAAATGATGTTTGCATTTTGATTGTCGAGATAATTCTGAATGGCCAGACGGACTTCCTTATCGGCATATTTTTCGTTGTTGTTCGATAGATTTTTTACATTGAACGACACTATTTTTACGGTTTCGTCCGTAGGCTCACTTGATTGGTTGTTGAATTGAAAATGAGTTTGAATGGTATTAAATCCGACTAAAATGGCTATGAAAGAATAAAGAAAATTTTTGTTTAAAAGGATTATCCAGAATAGGACAAACAATATATTTACAAGCAACAGAGCAGGATAGATGATGCCAAGAATGACAAATATCCATAAGATTGTTGGCGGAACGAAAGGAGCGATGTAGGCTAAAAGTAGCAATGCTACAAACAGGAAATTAAGCCATAAAGTAAACCGGATTAAAAAATTTTTTCTCGCTTTTGCCATTGAACAAAACTAAGAAAATTAGCATTCGAATGAGCGATTCGCAAATAATAAGAGATGACATTTTTGGTGTCATCTCCTAAACTAATTTCCAATAAAAATGAACTATGAGAAAGTCCTTAAGCTGGTGGTTATTCTTTTAATTGTCGAAAGCCTTGCATTGTGTCACAAAGATAGGCGCACTCTGGGGCTGATTCCTAACGATTCAATTGTAAAAACGAGAGAAATTGATTAGAATTTGTCCAGATGATGGAAAGTGTTTATTTAAAATATTTTAATCGAGCTTAGGCGAATTATTGCTATTTAAGTAGTTTATAATCAATAGATTAAATTTATTGTGGAAATATATTTAATTGAGTTACTTTAGACAAATGCGTTTGGCTCTAGAAGAGATATTTAATTTTTAAACTTTGTATTCTCGTTGGTATTGCTTATTTTTGGATACAAATTGATAAGAATGTTTCTCATCTACACCCCACAAATTTCCAAAAGACTGAATTACATTTTTAAGCTTTTCTTTAAAGATATCATTCGAGTCGATTACATTGTTTCGTCCGATAAGGAAATGTTCGACAAATTTGAAGGGGCAAAAATGGTTTATGGAACAAATTCGCTTGGCCATACTCTTTTTTTTGGTGCATCAAAATTTCTGTTCGAAAGCGGGCTAAATTCGCAGGAACTGAATCCTGTCGAATACAAAGACATTCCAGCTCCATTTCCTATTTATCATAAAGGAAGTTTGCTCCCGTTTGATGTTTTTGCCGCTTCGTTTTATTTCGCAAGTCGCTACGAAGAATATATGCCATACCGCAAAGACGAATACGGTCGATTTACTGCTCACGAAAGCTATGCATATAAAAATGGATTCTTATCGAAACCGGTTATCAATGTTTGGGCTTACGAAATTGTTGAGTTGATTCAAAATGTATATCCCGATTTTCGTGCCAATTTCCAGAAATTCACCTTTATTCCTACCTACGACATTGATCAAGCGTGGTCGTTCAATCAAAAAGGATTTACGCGAAATGCGGGTGGTTTTTTGAAGTCGATATGGAATTTTGATATGGAGCGATTGGGTCAGCGTTTTCGGGTTTTATACATGGGCGAAAAAGATCCTTTTGACACCTACGATTTTCAGTTTCAGATGCAAAACCAATACAAATTGCAGCCTGTTTATTTTATTCTGTTTTCTCTATTGGGTCCGTTTGATAAAAATATTTCGCCAGCCAACAATACCTTTCGCGCTTTGATAAAATCACTGGCTGATCGAGCAAAAATTGGCATACATCTCTCATACGCCTCCAACGAAAACACGGATTTAATCAAAACGGAAAGAGATGAACTAGAAAAAATAATTAAAGTTGAAATTAAGCGTAGTCGGCAACATTTCTTAAAACTGCATCTTCCCGAAACATATCGGAATTTGCTGGCTTTGGATATCACTGAAGATTTTACCATGGGATTTGCGGCCGAACCGGGTTTCAGAGCCGGATTGTGTACGCCTTTTTATTTTTATGATTTAGACTACGAAATAGAAACCAAACTTCAGGTCTTTCCGTTCGCCGTGATGGATGGAACACTCCGCGATTATAAAGATGTAGGAATTGAAGAAGCCAAAGAAATCATTCATGCTTTGATTGATGAAGTGAAAGCGGTAAATGGAACTTTTATTAGCCTTTGGCACAACGAATCATTGAGCGATCAAGACCGTTGGAAAGCTTGGCGAGAGGTATATATTGATATGCTAAACAAAATTCATACTTCGTGATACATTATTATCCAAATAAAGAAATTAATAAACGAAAGTGGGACGAATGCATTTCTTCGAGTGTAAACGGTCGTATCTATGCTTATTCTTGGTATTTGGATTGCGTGGCCGATCAATGGGCCGCATTGGTTTTTGGCAATTATCAAGCGGTGTTTCCTTTGCCTTATCGAACAAAATGGGGCTTAAAATATGTATATCAGCCGGTATTTACGCAACAATTGGGTCTGTTTTCGAAAATTAAAATCACTCCTTCATTGGTCGAAGATTTTATTAAAAATATCCCTGCTCAGTTTAAATACATCAACCTAAATCTCAACCAACACAATCGCCTTTACACAAAGTCGTTTAGAGTCGAATCGAAACAGAATATTGAAATGGATTTATTGGCCGATTATTCGATTTTGCGTTCCAATTACTCCACCAATCTCAAGCGGAATTTAAAAAAAGCCACCGAAGCAAAACTGACAATTTTTGAAAATCTGAAACCCGATGCCGTCATCCGCCTTTTTCGTGAAAACAAAGAAAATCAATCCGGCTATTTTTCGCCGGCCGATTACACACGATTGTTGCGTCTGATATATAAAGCATTGCAATTGGGGCATGCCGAAGTTTGGGGAGCCTACACCTCCGAGAACAATTTGTGTTGTGGTGCCATTTTTCTTCGAAGTCACAAAAGACTTACTTTTTTATTTTCGGGAACGGATAAGGATGCACGAAAGAATGCAGCACTGCCTTTTATGCTCAATGCTTTCATCGAAGCCAACGCAAACAAAGAATTGGTTTTTGACTTTGAAGGGTCCAATTACAGTTCCTTAGCCCGTTTTTATCTTGGTTTTGGCGGACAAACCATTTCCTATGCACAGATACATATCTTGCAATCGGCGGCTATTTTGAGACCTGTCCTAAAGTCCTATTTGTTTTTTCGCGCAAAAAGACGTTTGGTTTAGGCCGAACAGTTTTTCTTCTCTATCGTTTCCGTAACCTTTTTAAATTGTGAGCATCTAATTCTCACAATTTGACTATCTTTGTTTTGTTCAATAAAAGCTAAATTGTTAAAAAAAACACAAGCATGATACACAATCTTGGAGAATCAAATTCCATTTTTAATCAATATATGGCAGAGATACGCGATGTGAATATTCAATCTGATATGTTGCGTTTCAGACGCAATTTAGAACGAATTGGAGCTTTGCTTGCTTACGAAATTAGTAAAGATTTGGTGTATCAGTCCGAAGAAATTCAAACACCGCTTGGTTTGGCAACTGTTCCAATGCTTCATTCCAATCTGGTGTTGGCTACCATATTGCGTGCTGGATTGCCTATGCATCAAGGCATGCTCGGTATTTTTGATAAAGCCGAAAGTGCTTTTATTTCGGCTTACCGCAAACACAATAAAGATGGCTCATTCAATATTAAATTGGAATACATGGCCAAGCCCGATTTGAAAGACAAAATTCTCATCCTCTCCGATCCAATGTTAGCAACGGGCGCTTCCATGCATCTCACCTACAAAGCGTTGATTGCCGATGGAAAACCAAAACATACTTATCTGGTTGCTATTATTGCCAGTTCGGAAGGAATAGAATATGTTAAGAAGAATTTTTCGAAATCAGAGGTGAGCGTTTGGGTAGGAGCCATCGATGACGAATTAACTGCTCAAGCATACATTGTTCCAGGTTTGGGCGATGCGGGCGACTTGGCTTACGGAAAAAAAGAAGATAGATAAAATGAAGAATAATTTAGTAAAAGAAAACATCAAAATTTCCCTCGAATCGATTCGTTCACACTTTTTAAGAACGATATTAACCGTGTTGATTATTGCCTTTGGCATCATGGCTTTGGTTGGAATTCTCACCTCTATTGACGCGATTAAATTCTTTCTGAATAAAGAGTTTATGTCGATGGGATCTAATACGTTTACCGTTAAGAATCGGGGAATGAACGTTCAGATTGGCGGAAAAAGACACAGCGGCGATCATTATAAAGTAATCAGTTGGGCGGAAGCCAAAGCGTTTAAAGAACAATTCGTTTTTGAGGCGGTAACTTCGGTTTACACATTTGGTTCAGGTGCCACTACGGTTAAATACAAGTCGGAAAAAACCAACCCGAATGTTCGGATTATGGGTGTTGATGATAATTATGCAGCTACTTCTGGTGAAGAAATCGAATTTGGCCGAAATTTCACGCTCAATGATGTGTATTATGGAACTGCTGTTGCTGTAGTTGGAAGCGAAATCGTAAAAACAATATTTAAGAACAACGAAAACCCTTTAGATAAAATCATTACAGTAGGTTCAGGAAAATACCGAGTGATTGGCGTTTTGAAGGAAAAAGGAAGCAGTATGGGATTTAGCGGCGACCGAAGCGTTTGGTTGCCAATTCAAAATGTCCGGCAATATTTCCCAAGTCCTAACGAGAATTTCAGAGTAAATGTATTGGTGGACAATCCATTGCGAATGGATGCCGCCATTGGTGAATCAACGGGTTTGATGCGCGTGATCCGTAAAAATAGACTTGGCGATGAGGACAGCTTTGTCATCGAACAAAGCAATAATTTAGCCGAAATGCTGATCGATAATCTGAAGATGATTACAACTGCAGCCATCTTTATCGGCCTTATCACCTTGGTGGGTGCGGCCATTGGTTTGATGAATATTATGTTGGTATCGGTAACCGAACGTACGCGTGAAATAGGCATTCGAAAGGCGCTGGGAGCAACAAGCCAAATGATAAAAATGCAATTTCTAATTGAATCGATTGTCATTTCTCAAATTGGCGGTGTAGTTGGAATCGTTTTGGGTATTGCCGTAGGAAATGTAGTTTCTTACCTCATTGGAAGTTCTTTTCTTGTTCCTTGGGCATGGATAATTTTGGGCGTTGTACTTTGTTTTGTGGTGGCTATTCTATCCGGATTTTTACCTGCAAACAAAGCCGCCAAACTAGATCCGATTGAAGCACTTCGTTACGAATAATAATCAGAGGTAAAGTGATGGTTTTCCTTCACCTTTACTAAATTTGAAGACTTAAACACATAGAACCATGGATCCGAAACAGGAATTTGCCTACGAGTCAATCCATTTGAATTATAAATTCTGGCTTTCGGATAAGCAAGGAAAAGGAATAATGGGTGATGGAAAATGGCTAATTCTTCAAAAAATTGAAGAAACAGGATCTTTGATGGCGGCTACAGAAGCGCTCGGCATCACTTATCGCAAAACGTGGGGCGATCTAAAAAAAATAGAAAAAGCGTTGGGTTTTGAATTGCTTGAGAAACACCGCGGAGGAAAAGATGGCGGACAAACCGTTTTAACCGAAAAAGGGAAAAAACTCGTTCAAGCATTCAGTCAATTTCATAGTCGTATCGAAAAAGACATTCAAATAGCTTTTGATGCGTTCGTAAAAGAATCAGACCTTTAGATTAAATTTCCGGATGCGCTGCCGGATTTTTGGCAAAGGAAGTGGCCACACATTGGATTTGATTTTCTTGTGTTTTAAAAAGAGAAATTTTAGCTGCAGAAAAATCGTTTGTCAAATGCTTCCCGGCCATTTTCACCAGAAGCGCATCGCAATCGTTCAATGCTAAAACCATATCGCGATGATTGTGTGCGGAATCCTTGTCGTTTTCATGTTCTTCGTGCTTGTGAGGATTTTCGCGAAATTCAACAAAAATTGATTTTTTGCTGTCAATTTCGTAGATAGCAAATAATTTGGCTTGTCCGGTTCTGGGAAAAATCGTCTCGCGGTCGTTTGTAGGGATGGCTATTCGCATAAGAATTTGATTGATGGGCAAAGATAAAGTTAAGTACACTATGGATTAAAAAAATCATTCCAAATACCTATATTTAGGTAAGCGGAAAGAGTTCAAATTGATTCTTTTTCAGGTTAATAATCATCAATTTGTTTAAAAGCAACAAATCGTGCCTATTCGAAATGTATTTAGTTGCTTCAGAAACTTGCATGGAAGCAACGATAGTAACGATGGGCGGAAACACACTTTTTATCTCGTTTTCTTCCTGGTCGCCCTCAACACCAAAGGTATCTTGATAATTCGGCGTTTTTCCAGGCAGAAGTGTGGTAACTTGCCCCATTTCCATAAACACACTTCCATGAATTATTGGGACTCCGCGCTCAAAAAACAAATAATCCAAACTTAGTCGCGAATCAAAATTATCTAAACAGTCGATCACCAAGTCCACCTCCGGAACAATTGACGACTTTTCCAGTTTTTCGGCAAAGCCAATCAAATTGAGATTGGGATTGATAAGTTTGAGTTCATTCAGAGCAGCTTCCGTCTTCTTTTTCCCTAAATCGTTTGTTTTATAAAGCAGTTGCCGGTTCAAATCGGGCAAATCTACTAGGGCGCAATCCCAAAAATAAATCGTCCCAAAGCCAATACGTGCCAGCAATTGCAATACTGTGCTTCCCAATCCACCACTGCCTGCCACTGCAATTTTTGCGTTCCGAATGAGTTCAAACTCTTCTTTCGAAAATAAAGAAATATGACGGTCGTAAATATTCATCTTAATTGAAAATCAAAGTGCGGTCTTTCGGATATTTGAGCGTGTATTTTACCTCCATCGTTTTGGTTTCGAGTGGAGCCAATTGTAGTTCCCATTTCAATTCTCCATTTGCTTTGTTGTATTTTGCGCCGCTTAATTTCTGAATACTCAATTCAATTTCTTCAAGCGTTGGCACTGGAATTTGATCGAGCAAAATAAGATTGATTGCCTGTTTTTTATTGTTTTTGATCTGGATAGTCCATGCTCTGGATTCTTCTTTTTTGTTGCCGATAAATTGTTTGCTCGAAAAATCTTTTTGCATTTCGCGCTTTACCTGAACATTTTTGTCGCGTCCCAAAGAAATTTTGAGCGTATCGCCGGCATCACGCACATCGAGCAATGATTTTCCAATATAGGTATCTTCAAAAAAGACATTCGCTTCGGCTTCCATCAAATTCAATTTTTCCCAATTCGTAATCGAAGCAGTCAAAAATGCATCGGGATCAATTTTAGGAATACAGAAATATTGGAAATCGGCAGGTAATTTCATTTCTTGCATCACAACTACTTGAGTTTTATTGTCGGATTTTAAACTGTAGGGTTTCTCCAGTTGAAAAGCAAAACCGGTTTGGTTTTCTACTTGAGTGGAAGGCGGTGGCATTGCACTCACACGATCGCTTGTTATGGGAGTGATCATTTCGATCGATTGCATCTCGGAACCTCTTGCTACTGCTGATTTTTCATAACGAAAATTGGCTGCAGTCGCCACTTCTTCGAGATAAATGATTTCAGAATCCAATCGGAAATTGATATAGGGATTGTCAATAGAGCGTTCCGAAGTTTTCATTCCAATAAAACTGCAAACCAAATTGCCACCGTTGGTGGGCACTGCAATTGAATAATTTCCATCCAGATCGCTGATTGTTCCAATGCTCGATCCTTGAATCAGAATACTTGCTCCGGCGATTGCTTGGTTGTTTTGATCCACAACGCGACCGCTTACCGTATTGAACTTTTTGGCATATTGTGGAGGGAAGGAACCGTAATTTAAATAGTAAGGAATGAGTTCTGGAGCTATTCCGCCACTTTTTGGATTAGAGGAAGAAAAGCTGATTTTTACATTTGTCCAATCTTCTTTCGTGTCTTGATGAACATTGGCTTTGTAGGCTATTTCGAGTGGTTGGTCAATGCTTTTTGCGCGTACATCGTAGGAAGGAAACCAACCGGCATTTTCTACAATATAGTTTAGATTGAAGAAAGCCTGATGGGCTTTGGCCGCTTCTACTTTTACCCAAATTTCACCACTTGGAAAATTTGAGTCGGAAGTGAGTGTAGTAATTTGTTTTTGCAAATCATTTCTTTGTTTTTCCAGCAGCTGCAAGGTTTCGTTGCGCTCAATTTCCTTGAATTTAATGGAACTCATTTTGTCGGCATAAAAAGCAGCCGTCTCTTTTAGATTGGCAACGGTAAGTTGATCGTTTTTTCCGCCTATCGCCCTATTGTCTTTCAGAAAATCAAACTCTTCCTTTAAAATGGACAAATGAGTTTTTTCAATTCTGATTTTATCATCCAAACTTTTCAATTTCTGATCGAGTGTTTTTATTTGTTCCGATTTTTTTTCTTCGTTGAGGTAATTTTTCTGAAAATTAAGCGCCAACACATTCAAATCGCCATCTGCTTTCAGTTGAATGCTTTTTGCATCGATAAAAGGCGACAATCCTTTAAATTTCAGCAAATTAGTTCCGGCACTCATCTCAATCGTTTTTTGCCGGTTTATTTGAGCACCGTCCATAAAAACAATGACTTCATCAATTTGAGTTGCGATTTCTTTTTCGATTAGTTCTTGTGCTTGAGACAGCATTACTAAAATTGAAAACAAGAAGAATAAGCTAATTTTTTTCATGCGATGCGAGATTTAACAAACAAAATTATTGATTCGAATTGTATCGATAAATATAACGAAATGCGAGCGTGTCAAGTACATTTCATTTAAAATAAAAATGCCTTCCAAAATCGGAAGGCAAATTCATTTCGTAGTTTTATTTTTTCAGCTCTGCAAAATGTTTATAGAAATGAACCAGCGATTCTATTCCGTTGTAAAACTGCTCCAATGGAAAGTTTTCGTTTGGCGAATGGATGGCATCCGATTCCAAACCAAATCCCATCAGCACCGATTTAATGCCTAGAATTTCCTCGAAAGTGGAAACAATTGGAATGCTTCCGCCACTCCTAAATGGAACAGGTCTTGTGCCGTAGGTATCAATTAAGGCTTTTTCGGCTGCCTGATATGCGGGCAAATCGATTGGACATACATAACCTTGTCCTCCATGATGGGGCTTTACCGTTACTTTCACACTTTTTGGCGCAATACTTTCAAAGTGGTCTTTGAATAGTTTGGAGATTTTTCTATGGTCTTGGTGAGGAACCAAACGAGCACTTATTTTGGCAAATGCTTTTGATGGAAGCACTGTTTTGGCGCCTTCGCCGGTATATCCACCCCAAATACCACACACATCAAAACTGGGACGTATTCCCGTACGTTCGGTTGTGGTATAGCCTTTTTCGCCCGAAATTTCTTCTATGTCGATGGCATTTTTGTATTTTTCCAGATTAAAAGGGGCTCTGCCCAAAAGTTCTCTTTCTTCGTCCGAAACTTCGAGAACGTCGTCGTAAAATCCAGGAATTGTTATTTTATTGTCGTCGTCCAACATAGAAGCAATCATTTTCGAAAGCACATTGATTGGGTTGGCTACTGCGCCTCCAAACAATCCGCTGTGCAAATCGCGATTGGGACCAACAACTTCTACTTCCCAATACGACAATCCGCGCAAACCGGTTGTGATGCTTGGAATGTTTGGAGCGATCATTCCGGTGTCCGATACCAGAATAATATCCGCTTTGAGCATTTCCGTATTTTCGCGACACCATTTTGGCATGTTTGGCGAGCCAATTTCTTCTTCGCCTTCAATCATAAACTTTACGTTTACGTTCAAAAGGTTGTTTCT
>DMBV01000102.1 GCA_003445975.1 Bacteroidales bacterium | reverse complement strand
TAGACATGGAAATGGAGAAGAATAAACGAATATATATTCGAAAAATGATAAATCGCATAAAAAATATTTTTCAATCGTTTCGTTTTCAAACACACTATTCAAATTAATAAAAAACGATATTTTCTATACCGCTAACAATGAGCTGTTAGCGGTTTGTAAAGGAGAAAAGATAGCCTCTGAAAACATAAATTATTAATATTGTTATTTAAAAAACATTTTAATAATTTAGCCCCGAATTTTTTGTTAAAAACCAAAATCGAAATAGCAAAGAAGAATCAAAATTTTAATACCAAAAGTAAATAAGACTTAATAGAACCAATCAAAACTAATTTCAGTCAAATTAAATTTATGTCAGAAATAATTAAAGTAAAAAAAGGATTAGTGATTAAGCTTCAAGGAGTAGCCGATAGAATAGTCAATGAGATTCACTCCACGAAATATGCACTAAAACCTACGGATTTTATTGGCGTATTTCCAAAACTGGTTGTTAAAGAAGGTGATCAGGTTAAAGCTGGAAGCCCCGTGTTTTTTGATAAATACAGAGAAAATATTCAGTTTTCCTCTCCCGTAAGTGGAACCATTGTTGAAATCAAACGTGGAGCAAAACGTGTGCTTCTTGAAATTCGAATCGAAGAAAATGGCGCAAACGAATATGTAGATTTCGGCGCAGCCAATCCAAACTCGCTGAATCGAGATGAAGTCATTGAAAAATTGATGAAGAGCGGATTGTGGACATGTATTCGTCAACGACCCTATTCTGTTATTGCCAATCCTGATCAAACCCCAAAAGCTATTTTTGTTTCCGGATTTGATACCGGCCCTCTGGGAATCGACTATGATTTTATTTTGCATGGCAAAGGGTTCGAATTTCAAGCCGGTCTCGATGCTTTGGCAAAGCTAAGCAGTGATAAGGTACATTTGAATTTACATGCCAGCGAAACCAAAACAAAAGTGTTATTGAATGCCAAAAATGTTCAAATTAATCTTTTTGATGGTAAACATCCAGCAAGTTTAGTAGGAACTCAAATTGCGGCACTTTCTCCGCTCAATAAAGGCGAAATAGTGTGGACCATCAATGTGCAAGATGTGGTAACTATTGGAAATCTATTTTTAAAGGGAAAATATTGTGCAGAAAAACTAGTTGCTCTCGCGGGTTCTGAAGTATTAAAACCTCTTTATTTCAAAGCCAAAATGGGCGTTTCCATCGAAAATTTCATTGCCAACAATATGAGAGAAGGCAATTTGCGATTTATTAGCGGTTCTCCACTCACAGGAAGCAAAATTGAATCAAATGGATATCTTGGTTTTTACGACCAGCAGTTTAGTGTAATTCCCGAAGGAGACCACTCGCAATTTATTGGCTGGATTTTGCCAAATTTGCATAAGTTTAGCTTTTATCGTTCGCTTTTCTCTTGGCTCACCCCAAACAAAAGCTATCGTTTAGATACCAATATAAATGGTGGAAAAAGAGCGTTTGTTATGACAGGCCAGTTCGAAAAAATATTCCCTTTCGACATTTATCCAATGCAATTGATCAAGGCGATTCTAAGTAGAAATATTGATTTGATGGAAAATCTAGGTGTTTATGAAATAGATGCTGAAGATTTTGCACTCATCGAATTTATTAGTACTTCTAAAGTTGAGATTCAATCAATTGTTGCCGAAGGTCTGGAATATTTAAGAAAAGAAATGAGCTAATCAATACCGTAAATGAAACACTTCCTTGTCTTCCGATGATGATAAAGGCCACAGGATGTTCCATTATTTACTAAAAAACAAATTAAAAACAAATGAAAGCTTTACGAAATTATATAGATAAAATTAAACCGAACTTCGAGAAAGGAGGGAAGTTTCATTATCTGCATTCAACTTTTGATGCTTTTGAAACTTTTCTTTTCGTACCAAAAACGGTCACAAAAAAAGGCAGTCACATTCGTGATGCAATAGACCTAAAACGAACCATGTTTATGGTGGTGGTTGCCTTGATCCCAACATTGCTTTTTGGGATCTGGAACGTTGGCTACCAGCATCATCTTTCCATTGGCGCAACTGCCGATGTTTTTTCAAACTTCATCTATGGATTGTGGTGGGTATTGCCCATTATTGTTGTTTCATACGTTGTCGGATTAGGAACGGAGTTTGTTTTTGCCCAGCTTCGCGGTCATGAAGTGAATGAAGGTTTCTTGGTTTCGGGTATGCTTATTCCACTTATCGTTCCTGTAACAACTCCTTTATGGATGGTTGCTGTGGCAACTATTTTTGCCGTTATTATTGGTAAAGAAGTTTTTGGAGGAACTGGAATGAATATTATGAATCCGGCGCTCATTGCTCGCGCCTTTCTTTTCTTTGCCTATCCTTCAAAAATGTCAGGCGATAAAGTATGGATTGCAGATAAAGCCGATGCTTATTCCGGAGCTACTCCACTTGGCAACCTGATGACAGCCACCGATAAAGTGGAATTGCCTTCCGTTGCTGATGCATTTTTTGGATTTATACCGGGCTCAGTTGGTGAGACTTCTACTTTTGCCATTTTAATAGGTGCCGCTATATTGCTTTATACCGGAATTGCCAGTTGGCGAGTGATGTTTAGCGTTTTTGCGGGCGGTTATGCGCTTGGATGGCTGTTCAATACCGTTGGAGTAAATGTATATATGAACGATGTACCGGCCTATTATCATTTAATTCTGGGTGGTTTTGCTTTTGGTGCAGTTTTTATGGCTACCGATCCTGTAACCGCTGCCCAAACAAATACCGGGAAATACATCTACGGATTTTTAATTGGTGTGATGGCCGTGCTTATTCGCGTTCTCAATCCGGCATATCCCGAAGGAATGATGCTCGCAATTCTGCTGCTGAATGTTTTTGCACCACTGATTGATCACTTTGTGGTTCAAGCAAACATAAAACGAAGATTAAGACGTGCAAAACAAATTGTAGCCTAACCATTAAATTAATTGAAAGATGAATACAAATAGTAACTCATATATTTTTATTTACGCTTCGGTGCTGGTTATCATTGTTGCAGCAGTTTTATCTACTGCAGCTACTCTTCTGAAAGATAAACAACTACAGAACGTAAAAAACGAAAAAATGCAGGCCATGTTGGCCTCTGCACTCATCGAATCTACTCCTCAAGACGCAGAAATTACTTACAATAAGTACATTACTGAAGAATGGATAATCGATCAAAATGGCGAAATTGTTGACCTATATAAAGCCGGAGCTTTTGAAAAAGGTTCAAATCGTGCTTTTTATTTGAATCTAAAAACAGAACTTTTTAAGAAAAGTAAAAGTGAAGCGTTTTTGTCTCCACTGTTTGTCTGTCAAGTTGATGGAGAAACTTTTTATATTATTCCGCTTTTAGGAAAAGGTTTATGGGGTCCAGTTTGGGGAAATATGGCGCTTAAATCCGATTTTAAAACTGTTAAAGGCGTTGTTTTCGACCACAAAGGAGAAACGCCCGGTTTAGGTGCCGAAATTATACTTTCTGACTTTACCGATCAGTTTATTGGAAAAACACTCTTCGACGATCAAGGAAATTTTACTTCCATAAAAGTGGTTAAAGGCGGAATTGTGACCCTTGACCCTGATAAACAAATTCATGGTGTTGATGCAATCTCCGGTGGAACTATTACCTCTATGGGAGTAAATGATATGCTATTCAACTGTTTAGAAAATTATGTTCCATATATTAAAAGTATCAAATAATGGCTGAGCAAGTACAAAAAGAATCGATGTTCTCCACGAAGAACATCAAATTACTAACCGATCCAATTGGCAGAGACAATCCAATCACCGTACAAGTATTGGGTATTTGTTCGGCCCTTGCCGTTACAGCCAAGTTGGAACCTGCAATTGTTATGGCTATTTCGGTTACTTTAGTTACAGCTTTCGGAAATGTGATCATTTCCCTGCTTCGCAACTCTATTCCACAACGTATTCGTATTATTGTTCAGTTGGTTGTCATTGCAGCATTGGTAATCATAGTCGATCAAATTCTAAAAGCGTATTCATACGAAGTGAGCAAGCAATTGTCTGTTTTTGTGGGTCTTATCATCACCAACTGTATCATTATGGGACGCTTCGAAGCATTCTCTATGATGAACAAACCTTGGCCTTCATTCTTAGATGGAATGGGAAACGGAATAGGATATGGAATGATCTTGGTGATTGTGGCTTTCTTCCGCGAACTGTTGGGCTCCGGAACTATTTTTGGTTGGGAAGTTATCAAATCAATCGGTCTGTACGAAATAGGTTATATAAACAATGGTTTAATGATTTTGCCTCCAATGGCTCTTATTGTAGTTGGAATTATCATTTGGGTTCAACGCAGTAAAAATCCTGGACTTATAAAAGACTAAACTATCAAAAAACTAAAACGATGCAAGAAATATTTAACATATTTATAAAATCCATATTTATTGATAATATGGTCTTTGCCTATTTCTTAGGCATGTGTTCCTTCATTGCCGTTTCCAAAACTGTAAACACTTCTATCGGATTGGGTATTGCCGTTGTTTTTGTATTGGGAATTACTGCTCCGGTAAATTATTTAATGGATGAATTTTTATTGAAACCTGGATCTTTGGCATGGATTAGTGAAGACCTAGCAGATGTTGACTTGAGCTTTTTAAGTTTTATCATGTTTATTGCTGTGATTGCTTCAATGACCCAATTGGTTGAGATGATTGTCGAAAAATTCTCGCCGGCATTGTATTCTTCATTAGGAATTTTCCTTCCTCTTATCGCCGTAAATTGCGCTATTTTGGGCGGTTCTTTGTTTATGCAAGAACGCGAATATCAATCGTTGGGAGAGGCCACATCCTTTGCGTTAGGCTCTGGAATAGGTTGGTTTTTGGCTATAGTAGGTATTTCAGCAATTCGCGAAAAATTGCATTACTCAAACGTTCCAGCTCCTTTAAAAGGTATTGGAATTACGTTTATCATTACCGGCTTGATGGGAATTGCTTTTATGAGTTTCTTAGGGATTAAGTTATAAGTTAAAATTAAAAATACAAAACGATGTTATTAAGTGTAAGTATCGGAGAAATTGTTGGGCTGAGTATTGTAGTTTTCTTGGTCGTTATTTTAATTCTTGTAATCGTATTGCTCTATGCCAAAGCAAAACTCACCCCACAAGGAGACGTAACAATTACAATTAATGGAGAAAGAGAAGTGATTACAGCAGCCGGATCTTCTTTGTTATCCACGCTATCAGCTGAAAAAATCTTCTTGCCTTCGGCTTGTGGAGGCGGTGGAACTTGTGGTATGTGTAAATGCCAAGTAATGGAAGGTGGTGGCTCTATTCTTCCAACAGAAGTTGGATTCTTTTCCCGCAAAGAACAACTTGCCAATTGGCGTTTGGGTTGTCAGGTGAAAGTACGTGAAGATATGAAAATTGAAATTCCTCACGAAATATTTGGAATCAAAAAATGGGAATGTACCGTAGTTTCCAATCGAAATGTGGCTACGTTTATCAAAGAATTTATTGTAAAATTGCCCGAAGGCGAAACAATGGATTTCCGTTCGGGTGGCTATATTCAAATAGATGTTCCAACGATTACCGTTGAATTTAAAGATTTTGATATCGACGAAGAATACCGTGGCGATTGGGATAAGTTCAAAATGTGGGATTTGAAAATGAAAAATTCAGAACCTCAATACAGAGCATATTCAATGGCCAATTATCCTGCCGAAGGAAACATTGTCATGTTGAACATCCGCATTGCAACGCCTCCATTCGACAGTAAAGCCGGTGGGTTTATGAATGTAAATCCCGGAGTTTGTTCATCCTATATTTTCTCTCGCAAACCAGGCGATAAAGTGATGGTTTCCGGTCCGTTTGGCGAATTTTTCATCAAACCTACCAAACGGGAAATGATGTTTATTGGCGGTGGTGCCGGAATGGCTCCCATGCGCTCTCATATCTACGATCAATTTCTCACTCAAAAAACAGATCGCAAAGCCACTTTTTGGTACGGTGGTCGTTCTTTAAGAGAGTTATTCTACGTCGAAGAATTTCAAGATATCGAAAGCAAAAATCCTAATTTTAAATTCAACATTGCTCTTTCCGAGCCTTTACCTGCCGATAATTGGAAAGGCTATGTAGGATTTATTCACCAAGTGATTATGGACGAATATTTGAAACAACATCCTGAGCCCGAAGAAATTGAATTTTATCTGTGTGGTCCACCAATGATGAATCAGGCCGTTCTGAAAATGCTCGATGATTACGGTGTTCCAGCCGAAATGATTGCATTCGATGATTTTGGTGGTTAAACAAAAAAGACTTGCTTATGTTAAAAGCAATTTTTTTTTTGGATTGTAAGCAACGCTATTGTATTTTAGCTAAAGTATTTACACTTAAAAAATAGACTCATGAAAAAAATCACTTTTTTGTTTATCGCATTGATAATTAGTAGTTCAATCGCTAGTTTTGGTCAATCTACTGCATCTTCCCAAGATACGAAAAGCAATGTCAATGTTCAAAAAGGAAATCGACTTTCGTTGATGCTGTCCGATGTACTTGTTCGTCGCGTTTCTGTAGAATATGAACATATTTTCTCCGATGGAAAAATTTCACTCAATATCCCTTTCTCCGTTACGGTTTCTCCGTTCGACGATTTATGGTCGTCCGAAGTTCATTGGTGGGCTGGAATGGGTGTAAAATTTTATCCTACCGGACAAGGAGTTGTGCGCTATTTTTTAGGCCCTGAATTCCGTTTTATTTCCGTCACCGAATCGGAATACAACTATTACTACGATACCAACAACAACTATTACAACTATACTACTGACACGGATTATATCAATACTGCGTTTCTATTAAACAATGGTATTATCTATTCACCCACAAATGATTTTTTTGTGAGCTTGAGCCTTGGAGTAGGATTTTTATCTCGCAATCCCGATTCAACAAACGAAAGTTTAGTGCCCTATGCAACACCTAGTTTTCGATTAGGTTTTAAATTTTAATTAATGATCATTCGTTTTATTCCAAAAACCATCGCTATGATTAGCTTTGGTTTTTTTTTGGCTAGCTGTTCGCCAACAATCGAAAAACAACAGCTTATTGGCGAAGCTCAAGGCACTTACTATTCTATTTTGTATTACGATTCGTTGAATCGAAATCTGAAACAGCAAGTGGATTCTATTCTCGATCGGTTTGATCAATCTGTTTCTATTTACCAAGAACAAAGTATCGTAAGCAAAGTAAATAGAAATGAAGAGGTAGAGCTCGACGAATGGTTTGTTGATAATTTCAATCAAGCCATCCGTGTGGCCGAATTGACCGGAGGAGCGATGGATATTACCATTGGCCCATTAGCAAATGCTTGGGGCTTTGGAACTTTTGGCCAGCCCGACAAAATTGATCCCAAACGAATTGACAGCCTAAGACAATTGGTGAATTTTCGTGCCGTTTCGATCCAAAACAATCGATTGGTGAAACAAGATGCACGTATGCAATTGAATTTCAATGCTATCGCTCAAGGAAATTCGGTAGATGTATTGGGGAAATATTTTAGAACAATCGGAATTCAAAATTTTCTGATTGATATTGGCGGTGAATTGTTGGCTTGTGGTACAAAACCAAATAATGAAAATTGGGTAGTGGGAATCGAAAAGCCATCCGATTCGGCCAACTCCGATCGTGAATTACAGCAGTCATTTGAGCTGAAAAATAGGGCTTTAGCTACTTCTGGTAATTATCGAAAATATTACGAAATTGATCAAGTTCGTTATGCACATAGCCTCGATCCAAATACCGGATATCCGGTACAACATTCGTTGTTAAGTGTTTCGGTTTTGGCAAATTCATGTACAGAAGCCGACGCTTATGCCACTGCTTTTATGGTAATGGGAATGGAAAAAGCGTTGGAATTCATTACAAAACACCCCGAAGTACAGGCTTATTTTATTTATTTTGATAAGGAAAAGGGAATTCAAACACAAATGAGTGAAAGATTTATGGGCCATCTTATTAAAAACTAATGAAATCAGACCGAAACTGAATAGCCGAGGTTTTTCATACAATTGTGCAAACTATCCTTCCAATAAGGAATGGCCAATTTGTAGGTTGTTTTTATTTTACGCTTATTCAATACGCTATAGTATGGGCGAGGAGCGGGAAGTGGATATTCCCAACTTTCTATCGGTACAATTTGGCACTTTAGTTGGGCTAAATCCATGATTTCTCTGGCAAAATCGTACCAGCTAATTACTCCTTCGTTGGAATAATGAAAAATCTCCGATTTTTCGAAAGGAAGATTTTTGTCGATAAGTATCAGCAGCATTTTTGCTAAATCGACGGCATAAGTGGGCGTTCCAATTTGATCAAAAATAACACGAAGCTCATCGCGTTCTGCCCCCAACTTCAGTATTGTTTTTAGGAAATTATTTCCAAATTCGGAGTATAACCATGAAGTTCTTATGATAATAGCCGATTCATTGTTTCGGCAAATTTCTTGTTCGCCTTCCAATTTGGATTGGCCATAAATCGAAGGAGGATTACATTCCATTTCCTCTTTATAGGGAACGAAATTTTTTCCATCAAAAACATAGTCTGTGGAAATATGAATCAGCCGACAGGAATACGCTTTACAAGCTTGTGCCAGATTTTTTGGTCCCAAGGCATTGATTCGATAAGCCAATTCTTTTTGCTCCTCCGCTTTGTCCACTGCTGTGTAGGCTGCGCAATTTATTAGAAAATCAAATTGGTTTTCTTTGAGAAAGTTATTTACCGAGTCTTGATTTGTAATGTCAAATTCGGCAATATCAGTAAAAACTAAATTAAAATCTGAAAAGCCTATTGAAGCCAGCTTAAGAGCACTTCCCAACTGACCATCGCCGCCGGTTATTAAAATATTTTTCATCTAAAATGTATAAAAAATGCGGTTGCATAAAAACGAAATGCAACCGCATAGATGGACGACTAATAAACCATTTGTTTGAAATATTCGATTGTTTTCTTTAAACCCTCTTCGAGCTGAATTTTCGGCTCCCAACCTCCAAGTTCTTTACGAGCCAAACTAATATCCGGCTGACGTTGCATTGGATCGTCGGAAGGTAATTTTTCGAAGATNNGTAAAATCTTCTCTGGTATTCATCATTCGAAGCATGCCCTCCACAAGATCATCCACATATTGAAAGCTTCTGGTCTGCAATCCATCGCCATAAAGTGTTATATCTTTTCCTTGTAAAGCTTGCATAATAATATTAGAAACTACACGTCCATCTTTTGGATGCATTCTTGGTCCGTAGGTATTAAAAATCCGTATCACCTTGATTCTGACTTTGTTTTGCCAGTAGTAATTGAAAAACAAAGTCTCTGCCACTCTTTTTCCCTCATCGTAGCAAGAACGGGTTCCAATTGGATTCACATGTCCCCAATAATCTTCTCGTTGAGGATGAACTTTAGGATCTCCATAAACTTCACTGGTGGATGCTTGCAATATTTTGGCATTTATCCTTTTGGCAAGACCCAACATATTTATCGCTCCGCTTACGGAAGTCTTCACGGTTTTAATGGGATTGTATTGATAATGAATGGGTGATGCCGGACAAGCAAGATTGTAGATTTCATCCACTTCAATAAAAAAGGGCATAGTAATATCGTGTCGGATGTATTCAAAATAAGGATTGCCCATCAGGTGCACAATATTTTGCTTTTGTCCGGTAAAATAATTGTCAACACAAATCACTTCGTTCCCTTCTTTAAGAAGGCGATCGATCAGATGAGAGCCAACAAAGCCGGCTCCTCCGGTTACTAATACTTTTTTTCTAATCATAATTGTTTCGTTTTTTGAAAAAAAATAACTTAGCCTTTCACAGTGTCGATTCCGATGCAATAATAGACAAATCCATTTTCTTTCATTTCTTTCGCATCGTAAATATTTCTCCCGTCGAAGATCAACGGATTTTTTAGTAACTGCTCTATTTGATGATAATTTAAAAATTTGAATTCCGGCCATTCGGTCACCACAATGAGCGCATCTGCATCGAGCAAAGCATCAAATTTGTCTTCGGCATATTTAATTTTATCTCCTAAAATATGTTTTGCTTCTTTCATGGCTACAGGATCGTAGGCCACAACTGTAGCACCGGCTTCTCGTAATTTTTGAATAATGACCAAAGAGGGCGCTTCGCGCATATCGTCTGTTTGAGGTTTGAAAGAAAGTCCCCAAAGAGCTATGTTTCTGCCTTTTAAATCGTATTTGAAATGTTTGTTCAGTTTGTCGAAAAGAATTGATTTTTGTCTTTCATTTACTTCCTCAACGGCTTTGAGTACACGCATCGAGTAGGAGTATTGATCGGCGGTTTTGATTAAAGCTTTCACATCTTTTGGAAAACACGAGCCGCCATAGCCTGTTCCCGGATAGATGAATTTTTTGCCAATCCTCGAATCACTTCCAATTCCTTTGCGAACGGCATTCACATCTGCTCCAACTATTTCGCACAAATTGGCAATGTCGTTCATAAAACTAATTTTGGTAGCAAGCATCGAATTGGCTGCATATTTTGTCATCTCAGCAGACACGATATCCATAAAAATAACTGGATGCCCATTCAGCACAAATGGTTTGTAAAGACGTTCAATTGTGCGCGTTGCTCTTTCGCTATCAACACCAACCACAATTCGATCGGGTTTCAGAAAGTCATTCACAGCATCGCCTTCTTTTAAAAATTCGGGATTCGATGCCACGTCAAATTGAACCATCGCGCCTCTGGCATCCAATTCTTCTTGAATGGCTTTTCTTACCTTTTCTGCGGTTCCCACAGGAACAGTGCTTTTGGTAACCATCAAGACGTAATCGTTGATGTTTCGTCCAACTTCGCGCGCTACTTGGATCACGTATTTTAGATCGGCACTGCCATCTTCATCGGGAGGCGTACCAACTGCACCAAACACAACCTCTGCTCCTTCTAAACTATCCGCAAGATTGGTGCTGAAATGCAAACGTTTTTGTTCCACATTGCGAAGAACCATTTCGTCGAGTCCGGGTTCCCAAATAGGAAGGATTCCCTTTTTTAAATTTTCAATTTTTTTAACGTCAATATCAACACAGGTTACGTCGATACCAACTTCGGAAAAACAGGCGCCAGTTACTAATCCTACGTAACCAGTTCCAACGATTGTAATTTTCATGGTAATTGAGTTTAAGTTAATCAATCCAAAGGTAATATTATCTGACTGAAAAATAAAATATTTTCAGAAAAAAAATAAAAAAAAATAGAAGCTTTAGAATAAAATCAATTAAAATTCAAATTAAAATTCAGAATAGTTTGAAAAAAAATTGTAATATTTCAAAAATTAACTGTCTAATTTTCAGGAGTTAAGTTTCTTTGCTAAGATTCTCCTTCAGAAATGAAATTATAATTAATTGTTAATCTAATGTAAATTTAGTTTATTTGCTGCTTAATGCTAACTAAATTATAAAGAAATGCAGGTAACACGCACTTTTGATATCCTTGAGCGATTACGCGAGAATTTTATGGTTGACGATGCTTTGGCAGTTAAACGAAATAAAAAGTGGGATATTTTTTCTACACAAGAATATATTGACAATGCCTACGATTTTGCCTATGGACTATTAGCATTGGGCTACCAAAAAGGTGAAAAAATTGGAACTATCTCCAACAATAGACCCGAATGGAATTTTGTTGATATGGGCATGGCGATGATTGGAATCGTTCACGTTCCTATTTATCCTACCATATCGGATTCGGAATACGAATATATTTTGGCTCATTCGGAGGTGCGAACTTTGTTTATTTCTGACAAATTTTTGTATAAACGTATTGTTCCGCTGGCGGCCAAGGTAAGTGCCATTAAGGAATTGTATGTTTTTAACGAAGGAATTGAAGAGGCTACATCTTGGACAGTCATTCGCGATCTGGGAAAAGAAAACCGTGAAAAATACAAAGCAGAACTTGAATCGATCAAAGCGTCTATTCAGCCCGAAGACATGGTGACCATTATCTATACAAGTGGAACTACCGGAAACAGCAAAGGCGTCATGCTAACACATCGAAATTTGGTTCACAATGCCATTGCTACCTCAAAAATTCAACCCTTGGATTTTGGCGACAAAGCATTGAGCTTTTTGCCGCTTTGTCATGTTTACGAACGGATGTTGAATTACCATTTTCAATACAAAGGAATTCGGATTTATTATGCCGAAAATATGGCTACAATAGTCGATAATCTGAAAGAAATCAATCCTCACGGCTTCAGTTCGGTGCCTCGCTTGCTCGAAAAAGTATTCGATAAAATTATGGCTAAAGGAAAAGATCTGGAAGGAATGAAAAAGAAGATTTTCTTCTGGGCCGTTAATCTCGGTTTACGTTACGAACTAAATAGAGAAAACGGTTGGTTTTATCATCTTCAGCTAGGTTTGGCTCGTAAACTTGTGTTTTCGAAATGGCAAGAAGCTCTTGGTGGAAATGTGAGTATTATTATTTCCGGTGGTGCGGCATTGCAACCGCGTTTGGCACGTGTTTTTAGAGCAGCTGGAATAAAAGTTCAGGAAGGATATGGCTTAACAGAAACTTCGCCGGTTATCGCTGTAAATCATGCTCATTATCCTGATATTAGGTTTGGAACAGTAGGTCCCATCTTGGAAGATGTAGAAGTGAAAATAGCCGAAGATGGCGAAATATTAACCAAAGGACCACATCTTATGTTGGGTTATTACAAAGCACCTGATTTAACAAAAGAAGTGATTGATGAAGACGGTTGGTTTCATACGGGTGATATCGGAATTCTGGTTGAAAATAAGTTTCTGAAAATCACCGATCGGAAAAAAGAAATCTTCAAATTATCATCCGGCAAATATGTGGCTCCTCAAGCGGTAGAAAATAATTGCAAAGAATCCATGTTTATCGAAAACATAATGGTAATTGGCGAAAACGAAAAATTTGCTAGTGCGCTGATTTCTCCTGACTTCAATCACCTTCACTTTTGGGCATCAAAGCATAAATTGCATTATCGCGACAATGAAGAGTTGGTGCATCTCCCGGACGTTGTTAAGCGTTATCAAAGAGAGATTGTCGAAATAAACAAGAAATTGGGTGAAACTGAAAAGATAAAAAGATTCCGTTTGGTTTGCTCCGAGTGGACTCCCCAAACCGGCGAACTTTCTCCTACATTGAAATTAAGACGTAAATTTCTTTACGATAAATACGATCATATTGTGAAAGAAATTTTTATGTCATCAAATGGAAATGACGAATTTTAGGTAATTCTTTTTAAAAGTTATAAACGCTTTACGATTCGTCGTATGGCGTTTTTTTTTAATTTTTTCAAATATATTATGCATGCATAAAACAATTATTATATTTGTGCAACCTCAATCTTTTTATAAAACATAAAAATACATGGAAACTGTAAAACGCACATTTGATATTCTGACTTATGCGGAGCAGAATTATTCTCAAGACTCAGCTTTGGCTGTTAAGCGCCATGGAAAATGGGAACGATTCAGTACAACTGATTATCGCGTTCAGGTCGATAATTTTAGCTACGGTCTGCTTGCGCTTGGATTTAAAAAAGGCGATAAAATAGCCACCGTTACAAACAATCGGCCAGAATGGAATTTCATCGATATGGGTATGGCCCAGATTGGTGCAGTTCATGTTGGCATTTATCCTACAATCAGCGACAAAGAATATATTCATATTTTGACTCATTCCGAATCGCGCATATTAATTGTATCGGACAAAGCATTGTACGAAAAATTAAATTCTATTCTCGATAAAGTGCCAAATATTGAACAAATTTATTCAATCGATCTTGTTGATGGCGCAAAAAATTGGAGCGAAATAAGTCGTTTGGGAATTGAAAAAACCAACGAATTCAAGGCTGTCCTGCCCAAAATGAAAGATGCTGTAGAGGAAACGGATTTGCTAACCTTGATTTATACTTCAGGAACCACCGGACTTTCAAAAGGAGTGATGCTCACGCACAAAAATATTGTGAGCAATGTGAAGATGGCTCATCAGTTTGTACCCTATGCCGAAATAGGTGATGAAGTCCTAAGCTTCCTTCCACTTTGTCATATCTTGGAACGAACCGGAAACTATATGTGGCAATCGATTGGAGCCAAAATACACTATGCCGAAACGCTGGAAACCATTGGCGACGATATGCGTGATATTAAAGTAAAAATGTTTATCACTGTTCCGCGTGTTTTCGAAAAAGTATATGATAAAATTATCAATAAAGGCCGTACACTAAGCGGAATCAAAAAGATTTTGTTTTTCTGGGCTGTTGCCCTTGGCGATCAGTTGAAAGCAAATCCTGCCGAACGTTCTTGCTGGTACAATTTTAAACTTAAAATAGCGAATAAGCTTATATTTAGCAAATGGCGCGAAGCTTTGGGCGGAGAATTGAAAGGCGTTATCAGTGGTGGCGCTGCATTGCAGCCTCGATTGGCCCGCATTTTTAGAGCCGCAGGTATGCGCGTTCAAGAAGGATATGGACTCACCGAAACTTCTCCAATTGTTTCTGCAACTATGGCCGATTATCCAGGTGTGAAATGGGGAAGTGCTGGCATAATTCCTATTGGCGTTGAAGTGAGAATTGCCGAAGATGGCGAAATTCTTGTAAGAGGCGATAATGTAATGCAAGGATATTATAAAGAGCCCGAAAAAACGAGAGAAGTCCTTACAGAAGACGGCTGGTTTCATACAGGCGACATTGGAAATGTGGATGAAAATAATATGTTGAGTATTACCGACCGCAAAAAGGAAATTTTTAAGTTGAGCGGCGGCAAATATGTTGCGCCTCATTTAATCGAAAATACATTCAAAGAATCACAATTTATTGAGAACATTATGGTAATTGGTGAAAACGAAAAATTCACCGGGGCTTTAATTGTTCCTAATTTCGAATTTTTGCACAATTGGTGTCACTTGCATAAAATTAAATACCGCGATAATAAAGATTTAGTTCGCCTTCCTAAAATTGTTGAACGCTTTCAAAAAGAAGTTGACCAACAAAATGTTGAACTCGATCACGTAGCTCAAGTGAAGGTATTCCGCATTGTTTGCGAAAATTGGACTGTCGAAACTGGCGAATTGTCACCAACGCAAAAATTAAAGCGGAGAGTAGTCATGAAAAAATACGAACACTTGATTCGGGAAATTTATCCAAAAGAATTCTAAGAAATGACAAAATCAAATCCAACCATCGCTTATCTCAAAACCCTCATCAATAAGCCCTTTTTGAGAAGCATTTCGCCATCAACGCTTTTGCTAGGCGGTACGCTTAGGCATATTGATGTTGGAGAGGCTTGGATTGATTATCCCATCAAAAAAGAAATGAGCAATCCAATTGGAATGATACAAGGCGGTTTTTTAGCCGCCATTATCGACGATACAATTGGATTGGCTTTCTTTAGTATGGACCCAAAATTTATGTTTACAACTACAAATCTAAATGTGAATTTTCTTTTTGGCGCCCGCGTAGGAGAGGTAATTCATGCCAAAGCAAATGTTATCCGTATGGGAAAAAAAATTGCAAATTTCGAATGTAAGGTGTTCAATGCCGCTGGCGAAGTCATTGCAAGTTCCACCACAAATCTGGTTGTAACCACCGTGAAAGCCATTCAATTTGCCGACCTTCATCACCATCAACAAATCTAAATCAGCCTATAAAATTTCAATAAATTAGTTAAATAATTGTTAGAGAGTCAGTTAATGTATTTTGTAATTTAGATTCAAAATAAAAAATAAACGATGCATGCATAGTAGTTGCATCTTGTGCGTTTATTTTCTAATATTGTAGTTTCGTATAAGCAAACACAGAAAATCTGAATGTCCAAAACCGATATTCTATGATTTTGAATAATAAATAAAAAATATGATCTCAAGTATTGTTTTTCTCATTGTATTGGCCATCACGGCCATCCTGTTTTATCGTAGCATTCGTACGATTATTAAAAATATTAAGTTAGGGAAACCGCTTGATATCTCCGACCAAAAATCAAAGCGATGGAAAATCATGTTTTTGGTGGCTATTGGTCAAAGTAAAATGGTAAAACGCCCTATTGCCGGAATTTTACATATCTTGGTTTACATCGGTTTTATTATTGTCAATTTCGAAATGCTCGAAATAATGACGGATGGAATTTCGGGAAGTCATCGCGTATTTTCATTCGTCCCTTTTTACAATGTTTTTATTTCGGTTTTCGAAATTTTTGCATTGGGAGTTATTTTTGCATGTGCGGTGTTTTTGATTCGCAGAAACGGATTGCGCCTTGCCCGATTTCATAAACCCGAAATGACCACTTGGCCGCTTTTGGATGCGAATATCATTCTTTCAACCGAAATTCTATTGATGTCGGCTCTCTTTTCGATGAATGCCGCCGATCAAGTGCTTCAAGTACGCGGGATAGAACATTTTGAGCCAACAGGTGCTTTTTTGATTAGTGGATTCTTGGTTCCTTGGTTTAGTACGTTTTCGACATCCACCTTGCATTTTATCGAAAGTTTCGGATGGTGGTTTCATATTATTGGTGTTTTTGCGTTTTTGAATTACATCCCTTATTCGAAACATTTTCACGTATTTCTGGCATTTCCGAACGTTTATTTTTCGAAATTGAAATCGGCTACTTATATCAGCAACATGGAAGCGGTTACGCAAGAGGTAAAAATAGCCATGGGACTCATTTCCGAAGCAGAGGCAAGCACGGAAGAAGTAGGCCGATTTGGTGCGAAAGATGTTCGGGATTTGAGTTGGAAAAGTTTGAGCGACGCCTATACTTGTACAGAATGTGGTAGATGTACTTCTGTTTGTCCGGCAAATTTGACCGGTAAAAAGCTATCACCTCGTAAATTGATAATGGATACACGCGATCGTTTAGAAATTGTTGGAAAGGGAGTAGCCAAAGAAGGTGCAACATTCGACGATAAAAAAGCACTTTGGGGCGATTATATTTCGGCCGAAGAATTATGGGCTTGCACCACTTGCAATGCTTGTACCAACGAATGTCCGGTAAACATTGATCACGTTTCCATCATTATGGAATTGAGAAGATACAGTTCGTTGGAAGAAGCTTCAACGCCCGCAACACTTAATGCAGCTCTTACCAATATCGAGAATAATGGAGCGCCTTGGCAATATTCGATGCACGATCGTTTGCTTTGGGCTGAAGGAATGGAAGTTCCTGTAATGGCCAACGTTGTGGCTGCCGGAAAAATGCCCGAATACTTGTTTTGGGTGAGTTCAGCAGGAGCTTTCGACGATCGATATAAGAAAGTTATTCGTAGTTTTGTGAAAATTCTGAATCATTTGGAAGTTGATTTCGCAGTTTTGGGAACCGAAGAAAGCGACAGTGGCGACGTGGCTCGTAGAGCAGGAAACGAAATGCTTTTTCAGATGCAAGCCCTTATGAATATCGAAACTTTAAATTCGTATCAGGTAAACAAAATTATATGCTGCGATCCGCATGATTTCAATACATTGAAAAATGAATATCCAGATTTGGGCGGAAATTATGAAGTTGTGCACCACACTCAATTTCTACAACAATTTTTGGATGCCGGAAAATTGAAAATTGGTGGCGATGTGTTTTCGGAGAGCACAATTACTTACCACGATCCTTGCTACTTAGGCAGAGGAAATGGCGAATACGATGCACCACGAGCTATTTTGAACGCAATTCCATCGACGAAAGTGGAAATGAAAAATAACAAAGCCTTTAGTTTGTGTTGCGGGGCCGGTGGCGGTCAAATGTTTAAAGAAGCCGAAAAAGGTGATAAAGAAATATTTATTGAGCGTACGGAACAAGCATTGGCTACTTCATGTACCATTGTTGCTACGGCCTGTCCATTTTGTATGGCTATGATAACGGATGGAATTAAGTACAAGCAAAAAGAAACAGAAGTCAAAAATTATGATATTGCCGAATTGGTGGCTCTTTCGATGAAACTTTAATTTTGGTTTTTAATATCTAAAAAGCCGCAAATGAGTTGTTTGCGGCTTTTTTTATGTCAAGTCTCTAAATGATTGTTGTTCTCTAATCTGTTTTCAATGTTTCTACAGGGTTCGATTTGGCAGCGATGTATGTTTTTAAACTCACCGTAAGTAGGCCGATAGTCAAAGAAAATATGGCTGCAAGTACAAATCCTTCAATTCCCAATTCAATACGAAGCGCAAAATCGTTCAGCCAATTTTTAAGAAAAAACCAAGCAGGCAGCCAAGCAATCAGATTGGCAATGAGAATCAGAATTGTAAATTCTTTGGATAAGGTGAGCATAATTCGGCCTAGTGAAGCTCCCAAGATTTTACGAATACTTATTTCGGCCCGTCTTTGTTCGGTAATAAATGCGGCCAATCCATACAAACCCATTCCGGCAAGCAATAAGGCGATAAAGGTGAAAAAATAAAATACATTTCCCATCCGCTTGTCGTTCGTATAAATATTGTCGTAACTCTTATCTAGGAATGAGTAGGAAAAAGGAGCTTTTGGTAAATAATTGTACCATGCTTTTTGAATTTTTGCCAGCGTTGAGTTAAGATTTTCTGCATCTACTTTCACAATGATATATTTGTAAAAGCGCGGGAAAATATGAATCATCAAAGGATCTACTTCGGTGTGGAAAGAGGCATAGTGGAAGTCTTTTACAATGCCAATAATTTTTCCAACTTTAGGTTCCTTCAGCGCATAGCTAAAAATCATTTTCTTTCCTATCGGGTCTTTTATTTTGTATTTGGCAACGGCCGATTCGTTGATAATAAAAGCTTCTGATGAATCAGAAGAGTTCTCTATCGAAAAAGTTCTTCCTTCGATCATTTCAAACCCAAAAGCATTTAAAAAATCATAATCGGCACAAAGCATTCGAACGCCAATCCGATCGCTTCGCCTTTGGTTTTGATCATTTTCTTCGCCCAAGTCGGGCATTCTCACTCCATACACGCCAAAACGTTCGCCGGGAATGTTGGAAGTTCCTGAAACCGATTCAATACCGGGGATTTGCAAAAGTTCGTTTTTTAATTCAGGGAGGTATTTGATGCTGTTTCTTCCCGAAAGAGGGAGTACAACAACTCGTTCTTTGTTAAATCCAATGTCGGAATTTTGAATAAACCGAAGTTGTTTTGCCACGGTAATGGTGGTGATGGTTAAAAAGATACTGATTGCAAATTGGGAGATGACCAAAATACGGCGAAGCAAGAGATTCAACAAATCGTTTTTACCGGCCTGTAGTTTTGCGTTTAGAACTTGGTTTGTTTTATATCTCGACATAAAGAGAGAAGGATACAAGCCCGAGAGTATTCCTAAACCTATCACCACAGAAATCAAATAAATCAAACTTTCTTTTTCGAGAAGTTGACCTAAAGTCAAGTTTTTTCCGGCAAATTCGTTAAAATACGGAAAACTAAGTTCCACCAAAATCAAAGAAATGAGCAAAGAGGCCAAAACCAATGCAAACGACTCGCTGATAAATTGAATAAATATATTGCCTGCATTGGCTCCCATTACTTTTCGAATACCTATTTCTTTGGCTCTTTTTATGGAACTGGCCGTTGCCAAATTGGTATAATTTATCGCTGCAAGGATTAAAATAAACAACCCAATTGTTAAATAGATTAGTATATGTTCGAAGTTTCCATTGCTTTCCAATTCCTTTTCTGCTTTGCTTTTAAGATGGATATCGCTGATAGGAACAAATAGATATTTTCCTTCAAGTCCGGCAAATTTATGCTCCACAGAATCTTCTATCAGAATTTTCTTCAAGTCATCGTCCATTATCTTTTGAAGTTGTGCTTGCAATTCTTTGCCTTTTGAAGCATCGTGTACTTTTAGATAAGTGTAAAAAACCATAGGTCCGGCCGAATCCACCTTTTCCCATTCTTCTTTAAGCTTATTCATCGAAAAAACGACATCAAAATGAAAATGACTGTTATCCGGAACATCATCAAAAACGGCGGAAATCACATAGGTTTTATCATCTACTTCTACTTTGTTTCCTGCCACTAGCGTACTTCCAAACAGACGTGTAGCAATTTTCTTAGAAACTAAAATTTGATTTGATTTGTGGAGCAACGATCCTTCGATCCTGTTTAAAATGGGAAAGGAAAAAACATCGAAAAAAGTAGAATCAGCATAAATCATTTTTCTTTCGGAAGCACTGCTTTTGTTTGCGAACAACGATGGCGGATTGAAAATATCCAGAATCCTGCAAGTGTTTGCATAATCGCTGTATTTCGTAATCAAATTATAGCCTAATACGCCTTCGGTTGTAGCCCATAATTGATGTTGATCGCTGTATTTGTATTCTTCTTGAAGGCGATAGATGTTTTGATAATCTTTGTGAAATTTGTCGTAACTAAGCTCATCGTGGATGTATAAAAAAATCAAGATGCTAGTAGCCAAACCAAAAGCCAGTCCAAAAATATTGATAATGGAATACACTTTGTTCTTAATAATAAATCGGCTAGTGGTCTTAACTATATTATTTAGCATCGTTTAGTGTGCTTGTTTTTGAATAAAAAGAATCGGTATTTTGTTTCCTTCGGCTGCGAAAATTTCAACAGTTTCCCATTCATTTTCATAGAGATGTATTTTTTGCCTTA
>DMBV01000116.1 GCA_003445975.1 Bacteroidales bacterium | reverse complement strand
AATTCAAAAATGGAATTTACAGGTTGTTTTGTAATCCAAATTCCGGGATAAGCTGCAGCAGTAGCAATGGAAAATTTAGCAGAGCTTATCACCGCTTCGCAAGCAGTTTTAGCACCAGCCCAATCTTCAAAATAAATGGCAACTCTTGATTTAAGCGCATTTACAGCTTGCGTTGTAATAAAGTCTTTTCTTGTATCCAAAGTGGTTGATAGCAAAGTCAACGCTGTAGTTAAGTCGTCATTGATAAATCCATGTACTTCATCAACTGTGTTCTTAGCTGGATAAAGGTTGTCTCCTTTGTATTGGAAAACGTAAGGAATTCCTGCATTATTTCCACCTGTAACATGTTGTTGTCCGTAAAGTTTCAGCAAATCGAAATGTGCCAAAGCCCGGAGCGCATAAGCTTGTCCAACAATATGTTTTTTCAAGGTTTCGTCGCCTGTAACTTTGGTTAAGTCTTGACCAATCAAAATGTTTGCGGAAGCAATGACAGCATAAATTTGAGTCCAAGTGTCTCTTGCATACGTATCAGTTGGCAACATTTCCATTTTGGTGACACTANNGGCTATAAATAAATATTTTATATTTTTCATTTTCTTAGAAATTTAAATTTAAACCAAATACAACTGATTTAACTGGCGGGGTGATAAGTTGTGTATAACCATCAGCTCTTGTTTCCGGATCGTATTTTAATCTATCATCTTTGACCCAAGTAAATAAATTGGTGCCTCTGAGTGTTAGAGTAAGTCCGGAAAGTCCAGTTAATTTTAAATATTTTTGAGGTACTTTATATCCAAGAACTAAATCTTTTAGTCTTACATAGTCTCCATCATACAAGAAACGTGTAGAGGTTGCCGAAGCGTTATCTCCCGTAGAGTTCCAAACTACTTTAGGAACGTCGGTAATATCACCGGGTTGCTGCCATCTGTCCATCAATTGTGTAACACCGTTGTAAGTCGAAATGGAGTTCCATCCTGAGTTTTGTGTATAAGCTACCCAACTTTCGTAGATTTTATTTCCACCGGCAAAATAGAGACTCACGTCAACAAAAACCCCTTTGTAATCAAGGTGTGTGGATACTCCACCAGTATAAGTTGGAATTGGACTTCCACCTTGTAAGGCTTTTTGAGCCAAAGTATAATTACTTGTTACTTCACCATCCACTCCGTTTATGTACCAAAGTGGCGATCCGGTTGCAGGATCAACTCCGGCCCATTTTTGCATATTCCANNTGTTGAAATAAGCTACTGCTCCGCTCAATTTATTGAAAACTTTAAAATCGATCCCTACGTCGTAGTTTTTGTTTTTCTCCCAAGTTAAATTTGAATTCCCAAATTGACTTGGATAAATTGCTCCTGAAGCTGCATAATCTGCGTCATAAGCCAATAACGCTTGGTAAGAGTTGATGTCGATGGCATTGCTGCCGCTAAGTCCATAAGAACCTCTCACTCTCAATTCATTAATAAGGGCGATATCGCTGATAAAACTTTCTTTGTGTAGATTCCAAGCAGCTCCAACAGACCAGAAATTACCATATCTTAAATCAGGAGCGAATCTGGAAGAACCCTCTCTTCTAAAGGTAAAGTCGGCTATATATTTTCCGTCATAGTTGTAATTCACCATTCCTAAGTAGGAAATGTTTGTCCAATCCGAAAACGAAGAAGTTGCAGCTTGGTTGGTGGGCGCGTTGGCTATATTTGTTAGACCCAAAGCTGGGAAATTGGTACCATAACCATATAAATAATTGTATTTATTCTTTTGGTATTCCATCAGCGCTTTTAAAGCAAAATTGTGCTTATCGGCATAAGAAAAAGTATAGTCCAAAGAGTTTTGGAAAACTTGGTTGAAGTTTCTAATAATGGAATTGGCAGCAGATCCATTCACGGCTTTACCATCTCCATTTTCAGGACGTAGGTACTGTTTGTAGTTTGCCAAATTGTAATCCAAACTTACCAATGTTTTGAATTTCAAATTCTTGATGATTTCCCATTCTAAATTTGAATTCACAATGGCTCTGGTTAAATCGTTTGCAGCAATATTATTCTCCATGGTGAATAAGGTATTGTGAAGCGAAGTCATCGTATAAGTTAAATTATACGAACCATCGGCATTGTATGGATTTAACCATGGAGTCATAAAATAGCGTGTAAGAGCGGGGCTTCCGAAATAGCCTGCACCTTCTAAAAATCCGTTTTGGAAGGTATTGGANNTGTTTCTGAAGACCTGTGAGCGGAATATTGCCGTCAACGGCATCGTTCTGAAAACCATAACTGGAAGAAACATTGAATGTAGTCTTTCCTGCTTTTCCTGATTTGGTTGTAATAACGATTACACCATTTGATCCTCTGGCTCCAAAAGCAGATGTTGCAGAAGCATCTTTTAATACTGTAATGCTTTCAATGTCATTGCTGTTCAATGATGCTAGCGTACTAAGTGAACTTCTTGCGGTAGATCCTGATAGGTTACTGTTGATTACAGGAACTCCGTCAATTACAAAAAGAGGCTCGTTGCCTGCTGTAATAGAACCAACTCCTCTAATTCGGATGTCTTGCATAGAACCTGGTGTACCCGAAGTGGAATTAACTGTTAATCCGGCAACTTTCCCTTGAAGAGCCTGGTCAACACTTACCACCGGTACACTACTGATGCTTTCCCCTTTTACTTGCACTGTAGAGCCCGTAATTTCATTTTTTCCACGCGTTACATAACCCATGACTACATATTCCTGCAGCGCCTGTGCAGTACTAGTCAAAGTTACATTGATAGTAGTTTGTCCTGTAAAAGCAATTGTTTGCTTTTCCATTCCAATAAAAGAAAAAACGATTGACTTGGAACCAGCAGGCACAGATAATGTAAAATTACCATTCATGTCTGTTGTTGTACCTAAACTGGTGCCTTCAATCACTACGGATACACCCGGAAGTGAACCTCCATCGTCTGCACTCTTAACCGTTCCTGTAACGGTAGTTTGTGCAAAAACACTTTGAAAGCCAAATAGGCCAAACAAAGTGAGCATTAGAATAAATTTCCTCATAATTAATTGAATATTGGTTAATAATTAAAAAAATCCCCGGTTTCAAATCACCGACCTTAACAAAGCCGTGCTATCGTAAAAAACATCATTTTCGCAATTTAGGTTTGTTATTTGGTGGTCAAATATATAAATTTATTTGAATCCTTAACATTTCTTAACAATCTAAACATAGATTATAGTGAACAATCTATATGTATGCATATTAATTTGTGGAAATTGATAATGAAAAGAGATTAATAACAGATGCTAACATATTGGATATTAGCTGCAAATTTTTTGTTAATCAGAAAATGACAAAAAAGAAAAATAAGTGAATGAATGAAGTAGAAACATCGTTAATAGCAAAAAACAAATCAAGTTTAGCCGATCTTTTTGAATTTTGCTGCTACCCAGCTGTTTTTTTCTTTGTAGGAAATGAATTTTAATCCAAGCAATTCGGATTTCGATTGAATATCTTTAAGGTCATGTTTATAAAAACCACTCATAAACAGAAGTCCGTTTTTGCTCAAACTCTGGGTGTAGTATTCTATATCGGCCAAAAGAATATTTTTATTGATATTGGCAAAAATGATTTCGAACGTTTTGTGTTCGATTAAAACAGCATCGCCTAAAAAAACTTGGATATCATTGGTATTGTTTTTGGCAATATTGTCGATGGAGTTTTTATAAGCCCATTCGTCGTTGTCGATGGCACAAACCGGCGAAGC
The DNA here is from genome assembly GCA_003445975.1 of Bacteroidales bacterium. GTDB lineage: Bacteria > Bacteroidota > Bacteroidia > Bacteroidales > UBA12170 > UBA12170. The sequence continues at coordinate 20,832 of DMBV01000116.1, read as the reverse complement.
GCCTTTTTTGTGTGCCAGAATAGCCAAAACGGCGGTTCCACAGCCCATATCAAGAAATGATTTCCCGCTTACTTCTTCTTCCAAAAGATAGGAAATCATATTTGCCGTGGTTTCGTGGTGTGCTGTCCCGAACGACATTTGAGGCTCAATCAGAATTTCAAATTCCATTTCCGGCATGGAAGGATGAAATGGAGCGCGTATATAGCAACGATTGTCGATGGTTACGGAATCGTAATTGCTTTCCCAAAGCGCATTCCAGTTTTGGGCGGGAATTTGTTTTACCGAATAGTTGATTGTTACCAACTTATTGTTCAGACTGTTCAAATTCGAAAGCTCTTTTTCATCAAATAGAGGTTCTTGAATATAAGCCAAAAGTTCCGTTTCGGTTTCTTCGAAGCTTTCAAAACCTATTTCGGCCAATTCGGAGATGAGCATATCCTGAAAAGGCGTTTGAGGTTCAATGGAAAAACTTATTTCGATGTAGTTCATGACTCTTTTGATTTAATGCTAAAGAAAGCAGATATGTCTTCAAACAAGTACTGATTGATTAAACGCAAAGGACGCTAAGTAATTCGCAAAGGACGCAAAGTCGTAAATATTTTGCGTTCTTTGCGGTTTTTCTTTGCGTTCTTTGCGGTAATTTTTTTCTTTTTACTTAAAAACTCTGAACAATTTTCAAAAAATCGTCGGCTTGTAAACTTGCTCCGCCAATCAATCCGCCATCAACATCTTTCAGGGCAAATAACTCTTTGGCGTTTTTCGCATTACAACTTCCGCCATATAAAATGGTGGTATCATCGGCAATTTCTTGATCGTATTTCTTTGCTATCAGGCTTCTGATAAAAGCATGCATTTCTTGTGCTTGTGCAGGTGTAGCTGTTTTTCCGGTTCCAATAGCCCAAACAGGTTCGTAGGCAATAATCACATTGTCGAGTTCGTCGGCACTTAAATGAAACAATCCTTCGAAAAGCTGTTGTCCTACCACTTCAAAATGTTTTCCGGCTTCGCGTTCTTCCAAAACCTCGCCACAGCAAAATAGTGGGCTAATTTCGTTGTCGAGCAATTGATTTACTTTTCCGGCGAGCATTTCTGAATTTTCGTTGAAATATTTTCTTCTTTCGGAATGACCAACAATGCAATATTCAATATCCATTGATTTGAGCATAGCAGCAGAAATTTCTCCGGTATAAGCTCCAGATTCGTGATTCGAACAATTTTGAGCGCCGACCGAAAAATTGTTTTCGAGGGCAACATCTGTAAACATTTCCGCGTAGAGAACGGGAGGACAAAGGATCACTTCGGTGTTTCCTAAATCTAATTTTTGAAGAGGATCGGCAATGGCAAACAATAAATCGTCGGCTTCTTCGAACGTTCTATTCATTTTCCAGTTTCCAGCAACTATATTTCTTCTCATGATATATATTTTTAGAATTGAATTTTCGGCAAAAATACATCGAATTATTTGAAATAGCCATAGTTTTAAACGAATGCTTATTCCAATCGGACGCGTGGATCGATCAAATGATAGGAAATATCGACCAAAATATTCACCAAAACCAAAAGGCATGCAATAAAAAGAACGCTTCCCATCAAAACGGGAAAATCGTATTTTTCGATGGCGTTTACAATTACCAAGCCCATTCCTTTCCAATCGAACACATATTCAACAAAAACAGCTCCTGCAAGCAAAGAAGCAAACCAGCCCGAAATAGTTGTGATAATCGGATTTAAAGCATTTTTCAGTGCATGTCGCCTTATGATTTGAAGGCTACTTAAGCCTTTGGCTCGCGCTGTGCGTATAAAATCGGCGGCTAAAGTTTCTTCCAACGAACTCTTGGTGAGTTCCATGATGATGGCCAACGGCCTTATTCCCAATGTAAAAGCCGGCAAGATTATGTTTTTAAGCGCCAATTGTTTGCCTTCTCCAAAATCATCCATTTCGTAAAGACTTCCATAAAGATTGAATCCGGTGTATTTCCCTAAAATAAAGGCAAATAGCCAAGCTACTAACATGGCAGCAAAAAACGATGGAAGCGAAAGTCCAAGCGTAGAAATACCGAAAAGGATTTTATCGAGCCAAGGTTTTGAAATGAGGACGTTCACGATGCCAAGCATCATTCCAACAATCAATGCAAAACTCATCGAAACAGCGGCTAAAAGCAATGTTTTTGGAAATGCTTCGCCAATAATTGCGGATACTTTTTTTTTGCTTTGATAGGAATTGCGCAAATAAGGTGTTTTTAGCAAAACTTGCCAGCCAAAAATCTTTGGGCTGAGCCCTATTTTTTTTCCATATTTTTCTTGTTCGAAATAAAACGATTGGTTTGCCTTATTGAACTGAAAAAGCGAAAGGGGCGAAGCATCGTTTAAAAATAATAAATACTGTGTAAAAATTGGTTTATCTCTTCCCAATTCCTTGTTGATGGCTTCTACGGATGAAATATCGGCGCGTTGTCCGAGCATCATACGCGCCGGATCGCCCGGAAGAATGGTGAAAAGCGAAAAAACTAAACTGGCTACTCCAAATAGAACCAGCATTCCGTAGCCAAATCTTTTGATGAGATAGCGCCACCACATCTCAATCCAAAATTTGTTCGACCGATTGCGGAAAATCGGCATACGCCCATTTTTTCAGTACGATACCGTTTTCCAAAAGAATCAATCCCGGATTGCTTCTTATAATCGTTTTTAGCTCGGTATCATCGGCCAAAAAGTAAGGCATATTGAGTTGATATCGTTGCTCAAATTCAGTCAATGTATTTCCCACCGAAGCGGTAATCAGAAAGACAGAAATCGATTCTTGCTCCGCCAAATGAATGAGTTTCTCTATTTTTTTTGCCTTTTTTTCATCTATTTCGTCCAGCGAATGGGAAACCAATAGCAAGCACTTGCCCGGAAATCCGAGTATTTCGTAGCTTACATTTTTTCCTTCCAGATCGAAAAGCAAGACATCGTTGGCCTGAGAATTTGGGTTGACTTCTCGTGTGCTCACATAGCTCCATTGTTTCATCCAAGCNNAGCAAAACAACCAAAACATCGAGGAATATATTTTTGTAAAAGGTTTGCCAGTTTGTCAAAATCAATGCATCGCCAAAACAGCCACAATCGGAAACCGGACTGTAGAGTGCATCGTAAAAAGTTACAGCCGTAAAAAAGCCCATTAAAAGAGCAAGAATTACCCGAGTGAATTTTGGAAGAAGGTTTAGGAGTAATAGGATGCCTAAACTCAACTCCAAGGCAATCAGGGCAAAAGCAAAAACCAAACTCAGAGGCAAAGCCCAATCCATCTGATAAGCCAGCAAGTAATCTTCAATTTTGTAATGAGTCCCAAGCGGATCTACTCCTTTTACGAAGCCCGAAAAAAGAAAAAGTGCAGCCAACAAGAAGCGATTTATCTTGAATATTGTTTTCATCTATTTCTGTATTCCGTTTAGCAAATTTTCTTTTTGGGTTGATTTAATTTGATTTGATAAATCGCTTTTGAGCCAATAAATTTCCGTTCGTTGTTTCAATCCGAATCAAATAAAGACCGGCCGATAAATGCCCGACATTTAAGCTTTCTTCGGTGTTTGCAATTGTTTTTTTCGAAATAAATTTTCCGTTTATGGAATAAACAGAGAGATTTTGGTTTATATATTCGCTGTTTAACCGAATAAAAATTTCTTGTTTGGCCGGAAGTGGATAGATTTCGATATCCTTTTGTTTGGAATCAAGTTCGTTGGTTTCGGCCGATGCAAGCCGCGCATAAACGCGTACACATAAATCTCGTTCTTTCCCAACAATATCATTTCCTACCGCATCCCATGAACTTCCATCACTGCTAATCCAGCCCACACCGCTGCGAATATTCGGCGTTGCGTAGTTTTCGATGGCTTTTTCAAAAGGAATGGGATAATTGTAGTTGTAGGTTTGATAATACACTTTTACATAAAAACTCTTTCCTGCTGTCAGGCTGATTGGTGAAATCAAATCGATTCGGTGATAACCAGAAGTGGTCACATTCGTAAATTCGGTTGCTCCCAATTCTTCGCTTAAAATATCGCCCGATTTACTTCCATAAATAACCGCTTTCACCACTGATCCGGAAGCGACTGTGAAAGTTCCAATAGAAGAAAGTGTCTGAGCTTCGGTAGTGGTGAATTTTACCAACGAATACGCATAATTATTTCCAAAGCCAAGACTGCTCAACCAGCCAAGATCGTCGTAAAGATGTACAAAATTTCCATTGTCGTCGGGTTCAACACCATAAAACGAAGTAACCGAATTGTTGATTCTGGTGTCTTGGTAGCTGACATAAAAAAAACCTTGTTCGCCCCAACTTGCTCCCCAACTGTTCTTTACAATCCATGCTCCCGGGCTGGCACTCGCATATTTAGTATCGTCCCAGCCAACCAACAAAACGGCGTGATTGGGGCTTTCTGTTCCACTGTAATAATACGTTTTGTTTGCAGAAGTATAGCTTCCACTCACAAAATACATATTGGTATAAAGTGCTCCATGATCCACGATGGCTTGTTTAATTATATTTTGATCTGCTGGCAGATAATCTACTTCGAAAACAGAAAACAAAGGAGCGGTATCAATATTGCAGTCTTCATAAAAATTGGTATTGTAAGGAATTGTTGCTTCCAACAAAGGTCCCCAGCCACGTGTGAGATAAGCAGTTGATTTATGCGAATTGCCTCCCGAGCAGGCTGCATCTTCTCCAAAAACAAAACCATGACAAGTACGAATGCTTTGTTCGGAAAAATCGAAATTTCCAAAACCTTGTTGAATCATGGTCGATTCTAGCGCGCCAACGGTGGCAAATGTCCAGCACGCACCACAACTGCCTTGGTCTTTGGCCGAAGTTACCCATCCTTTTGTACGCAAATCATAAGCAGCATCAAAACTGTACGATTTTTTCAACGACTCATTGAGAAGCCAAGAATGATTTGGCTGAATGGGCGATGGAATTTGGTCGGAGCTTATTCCCGATTTTAAATTGTTTTCACGCCATTTTAAAAAGTCGGGATTGAGCGGAGCTTCCGTTTCTACTACTTGAGCCAGTGAAAAGAAGTTAAATAGAAAAAGAAAAGTAAACGAAAGATAGATTTTAGAGCGCGTCATCGGTTTAGGCGTTTTTTGTTTCAGAAAGTTTTATCAGCGCAAACAAAGCATAATTGATCATATCTTGATAATTGGCATCCAATCCTTCGGAAACGCTTGTTTTGCCATCGTTGTCTTCAATTTCTTTTACGCGTAGAATTTTCATCAAAATAATATCGTCGAGCGAACTGACGCGCATATTTCGCCAGGCTTCGTCATAATCGTAATTTTTATTCTCCATCAAGGCTTGGGCTGAATAAAGATGTTTGAAATAGAGTTTTTCAATTTCGGCATTGGATAATTCGCCTGAATCTGAAAAATAGCCTTGTTCCAACTGGATCAAAGCCATCACGGCATAATTAACGATGCCGATAAACTCTTCTGCAATTCCTTCGTCCACTTTCGAATGCCCTTTTATTTGAATGCTTCTGATTCGATTTGCTTTGATGTATATTTGATCGGTCAATGAACTTGGACGCAAAATTCGCCAAGCAGAGCCATAGTCATTCATTTTGGCTAAAAAAACACTGCTGCATTTAAAAATAGCTTCTTCAAACTGTTGTTTGGTTTTAGTCATAAACAATTATTTTACTTTTGCTTAAAAATTTGTTTCAAATGTTGGGTAAAAATACAGTTTTTTCTGAGAAATTAAAGGTCGATTGCCGAGGAAAGCAACTTGATTTGAACGAAGCACAGTTGATGGGAATTCTCAATCTTACTTCCGATTCGTTTTATGATGGCGGAAGTTATCTGAAAGACCATTTGTATTTAAAACGAGCAGACGAAATAGTTGTTCAAGGCGCTGAAATCCTTGATATTGGAGCAGCATCAACCAAGCCGGGAAGCTTTTTGATTCAGGAAACTGACGAATGGAAGATTTTGAAACCGGCTTTGAAAAAACTCCGAAACGAGCATCCGCAGCTCATTATTTCGGTTGATACCTATCATGCGAGCACAGCAGAAAAAGCGGCCGATTTGGGTGTGGATATGATCAATGATATTTCGGGTGGAACCATAGATAAAAGGATGTTTGATGTGGTGGCGGAAAATAATTTAGCCTATGTTTTGATGCATATTTTTGGAATTCCCGAAACGATGCAACAAAAAACTTTTGAAGGGGATATTTTGGAAGAGGTGAATTCTTTTTTTGGAGAGCAACTTCAACGTTTGAGAGAAAAAAAAATAAAAACGATTTTCCTTGATCCGGGATTCGGTTTTGGCAAAACCATCGATCAGAATTATTGTTTATTGAAGAATCTATCCGAATTTTCGCACTTTTACCTTCCGCTTTTGGTTGGCGTTTCGCGCAAATCGATGATTTTCCGCTATCTTCAAACAAATCCGCAACAAGCTTTGAATGGCACAACAGTTTTAAATACATTTGCATTGCAAAATGGAGCTAAACTTTTACGTGTGCACGATGTAGCCGAAGCAAAAGGAACCATTCGCTTATTTTTAAAGTACAATCAGTTTTAAAAAAAACTATGTTGAATTTCATACAAGTTGGAATACTCGATCTTTTAGATATCTTTTTGGTGGCTGTGTTGCTCTATGAGGTATATCGATTGATAAAAGGCTCCATTGCCATCAACTTATTTATCGGAATTTCAATTATTTATTTTATTTGGAAGCTGGTTGTTGTTTTACACATGGAGCTTTTAAGCGAAATTTTGGGCGCATTTATTGGAATTGGATTTATTGCATTGCTCATTGTATTTCAGCCCGAAATTCGTCAGTTTTTGTTGTTTTTTGGTTCGCCGGCCTTTTTGGAGTCCACACCAAAACGTTTAAGGTTTCTATTTGGGAAAATAAATCGAATCGAAAGCACTTTGGACGTTGATAAAGTGATCATGGCAGTGCGACATTTGGCCGATACCAAAACGGGCGCTTTGATTGTATTAACCAAAAAACACGATTTGCGGCAAGTCATTGATACGGGCGATAAATTTACTTCCGAAATTTCGGCCGATTTAATAGAGAATATTTTTTTTAAAAACAGTCCGCTCCACGACGGAGCTCTCATTATTCGGGAAAATAAGATTGTGGCCGCACGCTGTATTTTGCCCTTGACAAAAAACAAGCGAATTGATACTCAATTGGGATTGCGCCATAGAGCTGCGGTTGGAATAACCGAACAAACGGATGCGCTGGCAATTGTTGTATCCGAAGAAACCGGCGAAATTTCCTTTTCAAAAAAAGGAATAATGATCAATCAAGTTGCTGCTCATCAACTTAGATCCTTGTTGGAAGAAGAGTTTATTTCCTGATAGACTTAGCCAATTCGGCTGATTTGTTCTAATTTCGCTTTGTTCAAAATTTGAATTAAACCGTTCTTCATTTCGATAATCTTATCATCGCGGAAAGTTTTCAATATCCGAACTACGCTCATGGAGCTCATATTTGTTAATTCGGCAAAATCGCGACGTGAAAAAGCTACATCAAAATCGTCCGAATCGAAAACAAATTCCGAAAGAACGAGAATGGCATGTGCTATACGTCCATGCAATTGTTTAAAATTGTTTTTGATATGAAAATCAATGATGTTGTTCGATTGAAAATTGATTGATTTAATTACATCTACTGCAAAATCGACATTATTGTTTAAGAGTTTTTCGAACAACCGAATATCGATGGAGCACAATTCGCAATCGGTCAAAGCGGAAACCGAATATTGAACAATACTGGCATTAAAAATATCGGCCAAACCAATCAATTGGCCGGGTTTTTTAAAATCTATTATGCTGCGGTTTTCGGCATGGTCAAACTCTTTGTAAACCTTGGCAATTCCTGTTTTAACGAGCAAAATGCTGGAAACAAAGGTGCCTTGTTTTCGAATGATTTCGCCTTTTTTATAGTGAATACTCAATTTTGACTCAGCCACTTCTTTCAGTTCATTCGGCGAAAGACGATTGAAACACTCTGCTTTGTTTGAACAGTTTAGACATTGGAGCAGTATTTCCGGTTTTCCCATTCTTATATTTCCTAATTGGCACAACAAATTTAATAAAAAGAGATCATTCGGGGAATAAAATATGACATAAATCAGTTTTTTAATCAACTGTAAATGATTTGTGATGAACTACTGTTCGGTTTATTATATTCAATTGATAGGCGATTAATCACTATTTTATTATTTAAAACAAGTCCCATTTACCTTCTCATTGGTAGGAAGCCTTGAACATTCAAGATAGCTTTGTCAGATTCAATTTAACGAATTAAATAAAATTAATTTCACAATTTATGAAGTGGAAAAATTATCTAATCATGTTCATCATGCTCTTTGTTATCTGGCTGTTATTGAATAACTCGCTCGAAAAAGAGATCGTGTTGCTTGGCTTAGGAATTAGTTTGGTGCTACCATTTTTGCTTTGCGGCAAATGTGAGGTGTTTACCAACTTAAACTTATCTCCTAAAGCTATTTTGTATTCGTTTTTGTTTCTTTTTACTTTTTTAATCGAACTGGTTAAGTCGAATTTTGATGTAGCACGTCGCGTACTTTCTCCAAGTTTGCCAATTAATCCCGGAATTGTCGAAGTGAAAACAAAACTTAAATCAAAAATCGGTCGCGTTATTTTGGCCGACTCAATCACCCTTACTCCGGGAACATTAACATTGGAGCTCATTGATGATTCTATTTTTGTCCATTGGATTGATGTTCAATCCGTCGATGTACAAGAAAGCACCAAACTAATTGTGTCAAATTTTGAAAAGTATTTGGAGGTCATGTATGGTTAATATATTATTAATTGTTGCAGCATCGATTACCTTATTGAGTATTGGTGTTTCGATGATTCGGTTTGTAATTGGGCCAAGTCCTGTTGATCGGGTCATTGCATTTGATGTGATGTCGGTTTCGAGCATTGCATTGATTGCATTGATTGCTGTTCTCGACAACCGAATCATCTATATGGACGTGGCTTTGGTTTACGGAATTTTAGGTTTTCTGGGAGTAATAGTTGTTGCTCGCTATCTGGAAAGAGGGATGTAAAACAGTGTAAGGAGAAAATTACAATCGATTTCTCATTCGCTTAAAAAAGAAAAATATGGATACTAATTTATTGGAAATTATAGGTGGTTTTATCGCCATAGCCGGGTCAATATTTCTATTGCTCGGTTCGATAGGATTATATCGTATGCCCGATGCATATAACCGCATTCAGGCCGGAACCAAAGCAAGTACGCTGGGAACGATTTTGTCGCTCGTGGGATTGTTTTTTATTTTCCCTTCTTGGTTTGGGAAATTCATGGTTTTAATCCTTTTTGTATTGATCACAAACCCTGTTTCTTCGCATGTGTTGGCACGAGCAGCTTATTTCATAAAGGTTCCGCTTACCAAACTTACTCAGGTCGATAAATGGAAAGAACATAGAGATATAGATGAGTCGCGCAAGGCACATCTTCGAAAAGTAAAAATTCAAAAAGAAGGAGAATAAAAATGTTTGTTGTAATAGCTATATTTATAGGAGTGGCTAGTTTGATTGGCGGGTACATTGCCATTCACCACGAAGATTTGTCGGTTGCAATAATTGCATCCGGATTGGTTAGTTTATTCGCGTCCATTATTTTTCTTCTCTTAGCCGCACCTGATGTTGCGATGACTGAAGCTGCAATTGGAAGTGGATTGACCACTTTGATATTCTTTTATGTTTTAAATAAAATCAGACAAAGAAATGATTAAAAAATGGATTATTCTAGGCATTTTGGCCGGTATGGGGCTCATCTTCTTCGATTTGTTCAGTGCATTTCGGGGAAATGAAACTTTAGGAAAAACAGCCGATTATTATGCCCGTCATGGAGCAGAAGAAGTGGGCGCATCGAACATTGTAACCGCTATTGTTGTAACCTACCGAGGTTTCGATACCTTGGGCGAAGTTACAATTCTATTTCTTACTGCGGCAATTATCAGCTTTGTACTGAAGATTCGCCAAGAAGACATTCTCCCCAATCGTCCAATTCGTATTACAAGCGAATTGCTCGATTCGGCTTCGCAAGTCATTGTTCCCGTTATATTTATGGTGGGTATTTATATTTTTGTCAACGGACACCTCACTCCTGGTGGTGGATTTCCCGGTGGAGCCGTTATTGCTTCGGGTGTATTGTTGATGATACTGTCCAATCCCAATTTTTCAGTTAGCCACAAAGTGATTGCTTGGGTTGAATCTATTTCCGGTGTTGGATTTGTACTGCTTGGCGTAATGGGAATTCTTTTCGCCGGTGGTTTTCTCGACAATAGAGTTCTGGGACTTGGCGATTTCGGCAAGCTTTTTAGCGCCGGAATCATCCCTTTCATTTATTCATTCATCGGACTAAAAGTGGGCGCAGAACTTTCCAATATCTTGGGAGCCATTTCTCATGCTCAAAACGAAAAAAATTAGAAACTTATGGAATATATAGCTATTTCTACAGGATTTGCCTTGATGTTGTTAGGTCTCTGGGGAATTTTAAGCCAAAAAAACTTAATTAAAATAGTTCTTGGCTTTACAATTTTCGATACAGGTATCAATATCGTCATGGTGAGTATTGGTTATGTAAAAGGAAAAGCAGCTCCAATATTGGATGTAATAAATGCCTCGGAAGCCGCAAACAAAATCGTTGACCCGGTTCCACAAGCATTGGTGCTCACCGCAATCGTTATTGGTTTAGGAGTTACTGCTTTGATGTTGGTGTATGTATTAAAACTACACCGCGAAAAAAATTCATTGGATATCAACAGTTTTAAAGATTTAAAATGGTAGGACCGATTTATATTATTGCCGTTGCCTTGGGTTTAGCCTTTGTTATGGGCTTGTTTGGAAAGTCGCTCAAAAATCTTTCCGAATGGGCTATGTTGGCCGGACTAGGCTTTATGACTTTCGTTTCGGGTCAATGGCTACTCGAATTTATGAATAACACGAGAGCCGTAGAAACTATTTTTACGGCCGGTTTCAAACCTCCTTATTCCATCAACTTGCAAATGGGAATTCAAGAAGCCTTTTTTACATTTATTATTAATGTAGTTGGTTTGCTTGGTGGAATCTATCTGTTCAAAGATTTAAAACAGACCGGCCCCAACGCCATGATGGTTTTCTTGGTGTTTGTGATGAGCCTCAATGTGGTTGTGATGACAAGAGATATGTTTAACCTCTTTGTTTTTCTTGAAGTGGGAAGTATTGCTACTGCAGGATTGATATTGCTCAACAACAATGGAAATGCTTTGCAAGCCGGGATGAAATACCTTATTGCAACAGGAATTATTTCAAGCATTTTGCTTGTTGGAATTATCTACGCCTATTATTTCTCGGGTTCACTAAATATTGACGACATACTTGCTGCAAACTTGGGCGCATCCAAAGTTACCGTAATTGCTGTATTCTTGATTTATGTTTCTGTACTTCTGGAGTTAAAACCTTTTCCTGCCAATGGCTGGGGAATAGATGTTTATACAGCAGCAAATCCAGGCATCGGAGCTTTGGTTTCTGCCGCATCAGCTTCTGCCAGTCTTTTTGTGCTTTATAAATTGGCTTCACTTGGCGGTGCCGAATGGCTAAACTACATTGCTATAATTGGAGGAATTACGTTTGTTGGCTCCAACCTGATTGGAACAAAACAAGAATCACCCAATCGTTTGTTGGGCTATTCGTCTATCGGCCAAATAGGACTCTTGACCATGATTGTTGGACTGAGCAATATCTTAGGTGAGAAAATGATTTTTATCGCATCTGGCATTTTAATCAGTCATTATGCTGCAAAAGCCGGATTGTTTTGGTTGTCTGGAATAATCAATGCAAAAGATATCAAAGGATGGGCTGCCTTGCGCAAATCACCATTCTTGTTGTTTCTATTCGGAACATTCGTTTTTGCGCTCATCGGTTTTCCTCCATTCCCAAGTTTCTTCGGAAAATGGGAATTGATCATGACTTTAGCTACTGGCGGTCATTGGGCTTGGATGGTAACGATCTTAGTTGGCTCTTTTATCGAAGGAATTTATCTTTTCCGTTGGTTAGGATATGCCATCAAACTTGACCACGACGAACTTCCCGATTTCAAAATCGAGTGGAATAAAATATTCCCTGTCTGGATCATGGCAATTGTGCTTTATGCGGTTGGCGTTTATGTTTCACCACTCACCGAAGGCGGCATGTTTATCAATTATCTGCCGCTGATGTTTGTACTTTTTTTATTCGCTATCGACTTCTTACCAATCTATATCAAAAATACGGTTTCTATCGGTGGTATTATCTGGTATATGTTTCATATTTATCCAGTACTCGAAAATGATCTGTTGAGACTCATCTTTGCCGGGATATTCCTGATTGGAGGTGTTCTTACATTGATGGCCGGATACAATAAAAAAGGAACACGAAAAGGATTTTATCCAATGGCCATGATGATGTATGCGGGCTTAATTGGCATTATCGAATCGAGTAGCATGTTGGAGTTCTTTTTCTCTTGGGAATTGATGACAGCGGGTTCTTATTTCTTAATCATCCGCGGAAAACGTTCCTTGCCACACGGATACAGCTATATGCTTTTCAGCATTGGAGGCGCTTATGCAATTCTGTTCGGTTTTGGACTTGCTTTTGCCAGCGGTTTCGACACTTCATTGGCAGCATTGGGAGATATAAATATATTGCCCACATTGGCGTACTCTTTATTGGCGGTTGGTTTTATGACCAAAACAGCTTCTTTAGGTTTACACATTTGGTTGCCCGGCGCGCATGGCGAAGCCGAGTCAGATGTTTCTCCAATGGTTTCGGCCATTTTGCTCAAAGCGGGCGTTTTTGGACTGATGTTGCTTTTCCTCTATATGGATCGAGCAAGTGCCGGAGCAAACAATTTATGGTACGTTTTGGGATGGGTTGGCGCTTTAACTACTCTGGTAGGAAATATGAGTGCCGCATTCCAAGAAGATGCCAAAAGATTACTGGCTTATTCCAGTATTGCTCAATTGGGATATATTTTATTCGCACTTTCTATTATGACTCATTTAGGATGGTTAGCCGGATTTACCTACACCATCAATCACTTTTTGTTTAAAGCCATTTTGTTCCTCGTAGTTGGAGGAATTGTGGTGAAACTCGGAACTCACAATATGTACGAAATGGGTGGAATGATTAAAAAAATGCCATTCTCTTTCATAGCTGTGCTGATTTCAATCATTGTCATCGGTGGAATTCCTCCTTTGAGCGGTTTCGCCGGAAAATGGTTGTTTTACAATGCCATTCTCGAAAAAGGTTGGTATTTCCAAGGCGCACTGATTTTCTTTTCGGGCATCGTCGCCTTTTTATATCTCTATAAATTGATTCATTCAATTTTCTTGGGACAGTTGAAAGACAATCACCGCACAGTGAAAGAAATAAGTGCTTGGATTTTAGTTCCTTCCTATATTCTGATTATCGGAATCATGATTTTCTCCGCCTTTCCACATTGGATTTTGAAACCCATTGAAACGATGATCGCTCCGTATTTTTCAAGCCAAGCTTTAATGTGGGACGGAACAAAAGCACTCACTTCCTATGGATATTGGGATGGAACAACCATTATGATTGTGGTTGGAACAGCTTTCGTTTTGTTATTAACATGGCTAATCGTGCTAAGTGCAAAAGCTAAAAAAATTGAACAGTTCAATATCGTGTTTGCAGCCGAACGCCCATTTCGTCCGGAAACAACGCATGTTTCTTACAATATTTATGCAGGCTACAAAAAAGCGTTGGGCTTTGTAGTGGCTCCCGGAATTACTATCTTTTGGAATGTAGTCAGCACTTTCGTTCTAGAAGTAGCCAATTGGTTTAGAAGAATTTACAGTGGTAATATGCAAAATTATGCGCTTCATGTAGTTCTTTATATTGTCGTATTTTACCTAATCGCTTTAGGAGGTTTTTAAGATGGATTATAGTATAACAAAATTTTTATGGACTCTTTTGGGATTATTTATTGTAACCAATTGGGGAATGTTGATGAGCTCTACTATGCGCCGAATCAATGCACGTGTTTCTGGTCGAATTGGCATTCCTTGGTATCAACCATGGATTGATTTGGTGAAATTGTATTCGCTTAGAACCCAACTTACTCATGGAACCATGTTTTACATTGGGCCGGTTTTTCGGCTGATGGGAGGCGTTGGAATGTTCTTGTTTATCCCAATGGTGTATGGAAATCCCATTTGGTCGAATTATAGCTTCTCCGGCGATTTGGTTCTTATTCTTTATTTTCAATTTTTTGGCATGCTAGGAATGGCTTTAGGCGCAAGCGAAGGCGGTCAACCGTATTCTGCCATCGGTATCAGCCGTGGTTTATCGCAGTTTACCACCATCGAAGTACCAATGACTTTGGCGGTAATCTCTTTGGCTATTCAATACCAAACTTTGTCAATTTCCGAAATTGTAGCCGCTCAACAAGGTGGCATCACCACTTGGACAATGTGGACAAATCCTTTTGCTACAGTGGCTGCTATGTTAAGCTTGCTCGGAGCATTTGGCCATTCGCCTTTCAATTTGGTGAAAGCACCAAACGAAATTCCAATCGGTCCTCCAACAGAGTATCATGGTACTTTTTTAGGCGTTCTCAGAACAAATGGAGCCATTTTGCATGTTGCCGAAGCTGCTTTATTTATGAATCTTTTCTTTGGAGGAGCCGGAAGTTGGTTCGAGTTAATTATCAAAACGTTTCTGATTTATTTTTGGTCGGTTTTTGTTGGAACTGTTTTTCCGCGTTTTCGCATCGAACAGAGTGTGCGGTGGTTTCTCAAAGTCCCCACAATAATTGGAATTATAGCCATCATCCTATTTTTATAAGCCATGGAGAAAAACAATATACATAAATTTGAAGAATTGGACGTGGATAAATTCCTCGCTCCTGAAAATGAAAAACGCTCAGTTCTAGCACCCGATGGTAGCATTGTGGAGATTGATCCTTTAAAAGATTATTTCTGCCAAGATCGTCCCGAAGAACTGAAACCGAGAAGCGGTCCGGTCGAAAAATTCCTAAACTGGGCACGAGCCGAAAGTCTCTGGGTTTTGGGTTTTGGAACCGGTTGTGGAAGTATCGAAATCCCACCTTTGGTTACACCACGCTTCGATATGTATCGCTATGGCGTTCAAATGCGCCCAACACCACGTCAGTCAAACGTATTCATCATTTCCGGGTATCTTTCCGTTAAAACCTTGAAGCGTGCCATTCGTTCCTACGAACAAATGCCAAGTCCCAAATACATTATTGCGCTGGGAAGTTGCACCATCAATGGCGGAATGTATTGGGACAGCTATAATACAATCAATCGTTTAGATCATTATATACCTGTTGATGTTTACATTGCCGGTTGCATGCCTCGTCCCGAAGCTCTGTTAGCTGGTTTTGCAAAACTGAAAGAGCTTATCAAAGCAGGCAAAGCCGAAAATGCAAATGAATATGCGCGCAATTTTGATTGGTACAAAGCCAATCAGAAAAAAATTATTAAAGATTGGAATATGCCGGATTTCAACTGGTAAACTAAAACTTGGAAGAAGATGATAGAATTAATAAAAGATATTGAAAGTCGATTTAATACCTCTGATTACATTCAGAAGCTTAAACATTTGGCTTTTATTACAGTCGAAAAAAAACAAGCCATTTCGCTTGTAACTTACCTGCGCGATTACCATAAGTACTCCAGTTTAACACTTCTAACAGCAGTGGATTGGATAGAAGAAGGCAAGTTTCAACTTACCTATTTGATCAACAATCCTCAAAATTTTACAGAAATAGGTGTTCGTGTAATGATTGACCGCGAAAACGCTACAATGGAATCGTCGCATCATTTATGGGAAAATATGGCCACCTATCAACGCGAATTGCGTGAAATGTTTGGCATCGATTTTCCGGGTAGTCCACGTATAGAAGAAAATTTTATATTGGAAGGATGGGACAACATTCCTCCATATCGCAGAGATTTTGATACGAAAGAATATACGGAGAACACCTATTTTCCACGTCCCGGACGCGAATCAAACGATCCCGCCACTTATATGAAATCTAAAATGTACCCCAACGACTAAGGAGAGAAAAGATGGATTTAAAAAATTTATTTCAAATGAATCCCGATAGGAGTCAATATCCTGAAATGGGAGAAGATGGAAAGCCCATCATCGACTTGAGCTCTCACAAATATTTGAAAATTTGGCAAGGACCTCAACATCCCGGCGTTACCGGAAATATGTCCTTGGAACTTACAGTTGATGGCGACGAAATTGTGGAATCAAAAACCCATGTAGGATATCTGCATCGCGGTTTTGAAAAACTGATGGAACGCCGCAAATTTATTCAATGTTTCCCCACTTGTATTCGAATGTGTGTGGCTGAGCCGGATCCAAACGAATACATACTTGCTGCTTGCATCGAAGATTTAGGCGGAATCGAAGTCCCCGAAATGGCACAATGGCTTAGAACTTTAGCATTAGAAATGGCTCGTTTACAAGTTCTTTTGCGTGGTGTTCCCGGACAAGGTGGAACTTTTGCTCTAGGCTTGGGATATCAATGGGGAAATTATATTCGCGATTTAATTCTGGATCGTTTCGAAGAACTTACCGGTGGTCGTGTTTATCACATGTACATTCTTCCGGGTGGTGTGCGCGGACTGTTGCCCGATGGATTTAAAAAACGAATGGAGGAAAATTTGAAGTTGGCCGATGAATTTGTAAAAAGCATCGACGATTTAATGTACAACAACGCCGTTTTCAAACAACGCGCCGTTGGATTGGCTCATATTCCCAAGGAGTGGATTGATAAATACGGCGTTTATGGCCCAGCTGCTCGCGCTGCAGGCGTTATGCGCGATGTGCGCAAAACACATCCTTATCTAAAATATGCCGAACTCGATTTCGAACCTTATACCACCACTGAATCGGATGTGTATGCGCGTAGTCGCGTGCGCTGGTACGATTTGCAAACAACCATTGATTTGATACGCCAGATAATGGCCAAAATGCCCGAAAAAGGCGAGATAAAAGCCGAAACGCCCAATGTGATGCATTGGCGTATTCCAAAAGGCGAAACCTATCAAAAATGCGAAAGCTCTCGTGGCGAATATGGATTGTATATGGTTACCGATGGAACTGACAAACCACGTCGCGTAAACCTGAAAGGACCAAGTTATACGCATGCCAATGCCTTGTTAGATAAATTATTGATCAATGCAAATATTGCAGATACTGCCGGTATTATGGTTTCATTGGCTACTTGTCCACCCGAAATTGAAAGATAAGGTGGTTTTATTTTGATTTAAAAAGAATTTGAAATGAAACATCCACGACCAAATAATTTTGACACACAGGAAGATGATTATTGTGGATGTTCCATCTGACCTAAACATAAAATTATAAACAGATGAATATAAAAGATGTTTTAAGTCCGTTTACCGCCTGGAAAAGGATTGCAAGAGAACCTGTTACGATTCGTGATCCTTTCAATGATCGGCCGGGAGCAGATCGCTATCGTGGTTTTCATAAAAACGATGTCGATAAATGCATTGGTTGCGGCACCTGCGAAGATATTTGTGAAAATGAAGCCATCGACCTCGTTCCCTTCAAAGACCCAATAAGTGGTGATAGTGGTTTGCGGCCTCGTTTGGATTATGGAAGATGTTGCTGGTGTGCGCTTTGTGTAGATGTATGTACTACCAACTCCTTGACACTTTCCAATGAATATACTTGGGTAACAACCGATCCGGAAGAATTTCGCTATACACCCGGTGTGGATAAAAAAGCGTGGGACAACAGCGAAAAAGGATGGAAAAAGCCGGAAGGAAATTACGAATTCTATAGTTTGAAACGCGTTGGAATGGAGCATTTGCACCCCGAAGAAAGAAACGATTCGTTTATCGAAATGGTGAAAGGATATTCCAAAGAACAAGCTCAAGCCGAAGCCGATCGTTGCGTCGAATGCGGAATTTGTACTGCCACTTGTCCCGCTCACATGGGAATTCCCGAATATATCAAAGCTGTTCGAAACGATGATATCGAAGAAGGATTGCGAATTCTCTACGAAACAAACCCATTGCCCGAAATTTGCGGACGTATCTGTACACACAAATGCGAAACAGTATGCTCTATCGGACACAAAGGCGAACCGCTCTCCATTCGCTGGTTGAAACGCTATATTGCCGATCAAGTTCCAAGCGAAAAATACAAAGAGATCCTCGATACGAACGAAATAGAAAACAACAATAAGAAAATTGCCATCATTGGTTCTGGTCCTTCAGGACTTTCGGCTGCACATTATTTGGCCAAAATGGGATACCAAATCACCATTTTCGAACAATTTGCCCAAGCAGGTGGAATGATGCGTTATGGGATTCCCGAATATCGCTTGCCCTACGAATCCATTGATAAAGACATTGATTATATCTTGTCTTTGGGTGTTGATATAAAATACAATACACGAATTGGGAACGATCTAACACTCGACCAATTGGGAAAAGACTTTGATGCGGTTTTTGCTGGAACGGGTTTGCATTTGGGACGATCGACCGGAATTCCGGGTTCCGACAACGAACATGTGTATTATTCTACCGATTATTTGCGCAAAATAACTGCCGGCGAGGAAATTGAAGTGGCCGAATCGATTGTTGTGATTGGCGGCGGAAACGTGGCCATGGACATTACACGTTCATTGGCTCGGATGCANNGCCACAATTCATCCGGGTTGGGCTCCACAATCTATTGAGATTAAAGATGGAATTCCAATAGGTTTGCATGTGGTTCAATGTAATTCATTGTTCGACAATACTGGTCGTTTCAATCCGCAATGTTCAATGGATATAAAAGAATTTTGGAAAGGAACTCAGATTATCCAATCCATTGGACAAGGAATGGATTTGTCTTATATTTCTGAAGAATTTAAAGAAAATATTCAATTTAGTCCTCGCGGCAGAGTGGAAACAAATGAATACTTCCAAACCGGTGTAAAATGGTTCTTTATGGGCGGCGATATTATTGAAGGTCCGGACGTGATTCATGGAATTGCCAACGGCCATAAAGCTGCGATTGGAATCGATAATTTTATTCAAGGTATCGATTTTAAAGCTGCAAAGTAAAAATAAAGATGGGTTTGTAATCTGTTTCTAGATTTTATGAGCGAATGCGAAGAATCTTTATCAGATATTTCGCTTCGCTCAATAGGACACTCTAAATAGGAATCAAGTTAATATTAGCCCACGGATGGAAAAGAGTTGCGTATCAAAATTAATTTTATAATTTTAGCAAATTATGGCAAATATATCGACCAAATATTTAGGTTTAGAACTCAAAAGCCCCGTTATTGTTGGGAGTTCACCATTGACTGATTCGGTGGAAAAGGTAAAAAAATTGGCTGCAGCCGGAGCCGGAGCGGTGGTTTTGAAATCGCTGTTCGAAGAACAAATCTTAATTGATGTGGATGCGCAGCGTGTCAATAATATGTACGATTCGTTTGGCGATGCCGAAAACTATCTGACCTATTATACCAAACAAAAAAATATTGGCGATTATCTGCAATTGATTAAAGACTGCAAACAAGAAACCACTATTCCAATCATTGCCAGCATCAATTGTACAAGTCATGGCGAATGGGTCGATTTTGCACTCAAAATGCAAAATGCCGGCGCCGATGCACTCGAATTAAATGTGTTTGTTTTGCCTGCCGATCCTGAATTTACCGGTTTCGATTACGAAAAATCGTATTTCGATATCATCAGCCAAGTTACTGATGTGATTTCTATTCCGATGAGTATCAAAATGAGTCATTATTTTTCGGGTATGGCCAATTTCTTTATTCGATTGAGCCACACCGAAATAAAAGGAATGGTTCTTTTCAATCGGTTTTATTCGCCTGATGTGGATATCCATACGGAAAAAATAACCAGCCAATCTTTTCAAAGCTTGGCCGTTGACAACAGCATGGTTCTGCGCTGGATGGGAATCTTATCTCCCAAAGTAGCTTGCGATTTGGCCTCTTCAACCGGTGTGGTAAACGGGGAATCTGTCATCAAAAATATGTTGGTAGGAGCTCAAGCCGTTCAAGTGGTTTCGAGTATCATAAAAAATGGACCACAAGTCATTTCGGAAATGAACGAAAGTTTATCTTCGTGGATGGATTCCAAAAATTATAAAAAAACGACGGAATTTATCGGAAAGCTAAATCAGAAAAATGTTCGTAAACCTATTCTTTTTGAACGCGCGCAGTTTATGAAATATTTTTCGGATGCCGATTTTGTTAAACTATAAAAAATAAGGAGGAAAGATGTTAGTATCTAAGATAGTAGAAAATAAAGGGAAAAGTGTTGTTACGGTTACGGAATACACTTCTGTTTATCACACCGTAAAACGTTTGGACGAAACAAAAACCGGTGCCGCACTTGTGGTAAATGAAAACAATCAATTGGTTGGAATTATCTCCGAACGCGATGTTTTGTACAAATGCTACAAAATGGGCAAAGCACTCGACGGAACAAATTTGGTAAAAGATTTGATGACTCCGGCCGATGAACTGATTGTGGGAAAAATGGACGACGACGATGCCTATTTGATGAAAGCCATGCTCGACAAACATATTCGCCATATTCCAATTTTAGATGGCGACGAAATTGTGAGCATAATCGCTGTTGAAGATGTGATTCGTGCTGTTCTGGAATCGTCCGAATCGGAAGCAAAATTGCTTCGCGAATACATCAAAAATCCTTTTGGCGTTCATGCTTATAAATAGCCGCAACGAATCCAATATTCCTTGTTTTTTGGGCTAAAGCCCGATTCTGTT
>DMBV01000076.1 GCA_003445975.1 Bacteroidales bacterium | reverse complement strand
TGGTTGGTGGGATCGGTTATGGCTGAAACTACTCCGTAAACAGAAACATCATTCCCGCTTGCGTCTCCCGGACCACCGCTTCCCGCTATATCTTCTGCCCACATATAAATTCTGTAAGTTGCTGCAATATCAGAATTGGCTTGAGAAAAAGTAAATGTAAAAGTTTGCGTTGTAGTATTATCAGCTATTGCTTTTTCTGAATCAAGATTGGTAGCGTAATTATCTTTTGAACTTCTAAGCGCAATTCCTCTAGGTCCGGTTGCCGATCTTAGAAGTTTTATCTCTATGGAGGAAAGGTTAAATTTATAATTTGAAACAGGTGTGATTGTAAATTCCATATAATCGTTTCCGGTAACCGNNATGTTTTTCAACAATTTTGTGGGCAAGAAGGGAATTGTATTTTGGATGCATTGCGTTGCTATTTTAAATCATTTCATACTTCACTCTGTATGTGCTAAAACCAATAACCAAGTTTTAAACACATTGTTTATCAGGTTTTTAATAACTGTTCAGTCGGGTTTCCCCCAAAGTAATGATTGGAATCCTTCTGTTACAAATATACAATCTAAAAACAAACTCAAAAGAGCGACTTAGATTATTTATGCACAAAAATACTTAATTGAAAACGGCCACTTTTTTGCTAAACAGATAGGCGTTTTCGCGCAAACTGACAAGGTAGGTTGCATTGGGAAGGGCAATGGATTTTCCGTTTTCGAACTCACTGCTGTATTTGCCTGAATAGACCGTTTGGCCAAGCAGATTTCTGATTTCCAGTTGTAGATTTTCGGTTTGTAAAAGTTCTGTTTTTACATACATTTTTCCTGCTGCATAAAAGATGGATGTTTCGTCTTGGCCGGCTACGTCGTCGGTTCCACTAATCAAACCAAACAAGAGGTCGAAGCGGTTTTCGGGATCGCTCAGCTTATGATTGAATTTCACATTTGGATTCAATCGCAGGTTACGGATTTCGCCACTTAAATTGTCTTTCAGGTAAAAATTCTGTGCATAATCAAAATTGGCAAAGCCTTCGAAGTCGAGCTGATAAGCGCCTTCTATGCCAGCCGAAAAAGAGAGGTGCAAGGTGTCGTTTTCTGAAGGATGAGGAATGCTGTTGGCGGCGAGTATTGTTTCCGGGGTTTTGAAATAAATTTGAGGCATTTTTGGCGATTCGGAGAGCATTTTGAAAGCGTCCAATTCGGAATCGAAACCAAACAGAGCTTCGTCTAAAAAGCGAAAATGGAAGCTGCTGCTCACATTGTTGCCGCTGGCTTTTATTTCCATCACTTCGCTGTTTTCGAGTATTTCGCCATCGGGCAATCCTTTGGCCGAATTTTCGCCAAAATAATGTGCTTGAATAGTGCTGTTGAAACTAAGTGTTTCTGTTTCGTTGGTGAACACAAAGAAACCTTCTCCGGGCTGGATAAAATGCGCTTCGTTGTCGCCAAAGCCTTTTACCCACACTTTCCAATCGCTCACAAATTCGCCGTCTTGGTCGGTTACAATCCACACGCTTACTTGTCCGTGCATTTTGGTTGGAATCTCTACTTTATCCCAATCAATGGAGCTTGGATAGGGATTTCCTATCAAATTCCAACCGCTCATCACAGCAGTGGAATAAGGAATGCTTAAAGAATTGGTAAGTGTAGGGAGTTTTATTGTTCCGCCATTCAGCATTCCTTCGTATTTTTCGATTGGATCTTGGCGTTTCAGAACGGAATAGCCACGACCCACTTTTAGAGCCACATCGGTAGCAATAATGCTTACATAGCGTTGTTGCGGTTCGTAATAATACATCATATAATCGCCTTCGTAAATGGCGGATTTTGCATTTTCGATAGGAGAAGCAATGAATTGCCAACTTTGCAGGCGAGTATCGATAAAATAGTGTTCCATCGTGCCATTGTCGCTAATTCCATAGATAATCACTGATCCAGTTCCGCTGCTGTTGGCTTTTATTACAAATGCATCGTTGCCACCATAATTGTTCAAGTTTTTGTTGATGGTGAGGGCTTTGTTTGGAAGAATTTGCAAGCTGTTTCCATTTTGAATATAAACTGAATAACATTCGGCCGGCGTGTCGATATCTACTTCAACCAAGCCTATGATATTGTAGCTGACGCCATGCAGATAATCGACTGTTAATTCGCTCCAAAGTCCGGGACCAATGTCGATGATAGGCAAGCGGCACGCATGTTGGTTTTCGTCGAAAGAAGTGGAAAACACGGTCCATTCAGTTGAGGTGAAAAGCGTATTGGCTGTTCCCGTATTTTCATTTCGTATCAAAACGCCTGCACTCCAATTGGTGGTGCTGTATGCATTGTCGATTAAAACTCCATTGTGATAGAGTTTGGCTCCATCGTTGGTTCCGTCCCATTTATTGTTTCCGGGAAACCAAGAAGTATTGATAAAGTTGGGAATAAATACATGATTGTCGTTGTCGCCGGCTGTTTTTGTTTCGCCCGGGCGAATGGTTCCGCTTAGAGTCCAGGTGCATATTTCGTTTCCATCTTCAATGGCTACGAGTGTCCAGCCGGTGAGGTTGATCGTTAGTTTATCGGCATTGTAAATTTGAATAAAATTTTCTTTGTTGGTGCGATTGGCGTCCATCATCGAAATGATAATGTTTTCCCCACTTGGGGAGGAAGATTTCATTGAAAATTGCGCTTGATCTGAAAGCTCTTGCGCATTTAGGGAATTCAAAGAAACTAGGCTGAAAAGCAAAGCTGATAGCCATAGAACCTGAACGGTTTTTTTTCGAATAAGAGCGACTGAGTTCTTCATTTTTTTATCTTTTTGCTCCAGAGGTTTTTGTGGTTATTCCTTTGGAGTCGGTATATCTTTTCAAAACTTTATCCGAAGCGAATTGTGATTAAAATTCTTCTCTTCAAATTAGGTTTGGGTCAAAGATACGTCCAGAATAAAAAATATACCAGAGTAAGTATTGTCAAATAGGCAATTATACGTTGGATAAAAATCCAAAATATGGAAAACGTTTAAAAAACATTCGCAAATTGATTTGGTGGATAAATCAAAGTAGGTTTTTGGCGACTGCTTGTTTTTCCAGAAAATCGGGAGAAGACAAATTTCGATTTGGAGATTTGATTCAGAAGTATTTTTTCGGGCTTACGTTACTGCAATTTAAGACGTTGTCCGGCAATCAGGTCTTCGTTCTTTTTTATTTTGTTCATTTTTCTGATGCTGGAGGTACGCACAGCGTAGGTTTGACCAATGCTTTGCAATGTTTCGCCTTGCAGCACAATGTGGTACATAACAGAAGCTTGCGTGTTTTTGTTTTGGATATACACCCGGTCGCCTTCGTGCAAGGCGGTTTTTAGCGTTGCCGAATTGAAAGTGAGGATTTGTTTGGTATAGAAACCAAATTCTTCGGCAATACTTTGCCAACTATCCAATCGCAGAGCCAATACATAGTTTACACCGTTTGTTTCGTAGATGATGCGGTTGCTCATGGAGAGCGAGATAGGATGAAAATCTTCGAAGTTGGAAGGCATATAATCGGGTGTTTCAGGATGTTCAGGAGCATGCGCCAATTGAGGTTCTTTTAGTTCGTTTGCTTTCACGCTTTTTAGCTGATCGAAGCGTTGTAAATCGTTTTCTTCTATTACTTTAATGAGCAGATTGGCATATTCAGGATTGGTAGCATAGCCGGCTTTTTTTAAGCCATAAGCCCAGTTTTTGTAATCTGTAATTTCGTATTCGAACAAAAATGCATAACGCGGACGACTTGTTAAAAAAAAGGAATGGTCTTCATAGCTTTCTTCCGGGTTTTGGTATTTTCTGAAACATTCGTTTTTGGTATCGTCGTCCATGGTATAAGTGGGTCCATTCCATTCGATATGACATTTTATCCCAAAATGATTGTTGGCTTCTTTGGCGAGTGTACTCTTTCCGGAACCGGATTCCAAGATTCCTTGTGCTAGGGTAATACTTGCCGGAATATGATGTTCGAGCATTTTTTTTACGGCCACTGTTTTGTATTTCTCAATATAGGCTGTTTTGTCGGCTTGCGCAAAGAGCACAAAATAGGTAGAGAAGAAAAACAATAAGCTTAGATAAAATTTTCTCATGACATTTGATTCTGGAGACTACAAAGTAACTCATTTCATTCGGGTTTTAATAGTCGTACGGCCGAAAGATATTCAATAGAATTTGTTGATAATGGAAAATCCCGATTTTGTCCCGCCATAAATCGCGTGACTGAATTGGGGTTAAAGACTCAGTTCAAACTCATCGTTTAACTGTGGAATTATACAATTCCAACCATAAACTTCTTCCAGTTTTTGTTTCAATCCTTCTGCACCCGATTTTTCGCCATGGACAATAAATACTTTTTTGGGAGCAGACTCCAAATGGCTCAACCAATTAATTAGCTCACTTCGATCGGCATGCGACGACATGGTGGTGATGTGTTCGATGGTTGCTTCTACATTGTAAAACTTCCCACGCACTTTGATGGAACTTGCACCTTCGGAAAGGTCACGACCACGAGTACCTTCGGCTTGGTAGCCGGGAAGTATAAAAGTAGCTCTTGGATTTCCCAACTGAGCTTCCAGATAAGTTAAAATACGTCCTCCGTTCATCATGCCGCTTCCGGCAATGACAATGTGAGGATTTTTATTCTTAGTCAGCATCTTGGTTTCTCCCATTGAATGAACAATCAACGTATTTTTAAATACGTTCAAAAAATCTCTTGGATTCATCGATAGCCATTGGGGATATTTCAAAAAAAGCTTGCTCACATCAGCTCCCATCGGACTATCCAGATAGACTGGAATATTAGGAATTTTTTTTGCTTGTTTGAGTTTCCAAATCAAATACATAAAATCCTGTGCCCGGTCAACCGTAAAACTACTCACAAACAAAGGACCGTGTTTTCCTAAACTATCGTTGATGATACGAAGCAAAATATCTTCCGTCGATTCATTGGAATGTTCGCGATCGCCATAAGTGGATTCTACAAACAGATAATCTGCTTTTTCGGGCGTTTCGGGTGGCAACAACATCGGATCAGAAGGCCGGCCAATATCACCCGAAAAAACAATCATTTTGTCGTTCACAACGAGTTCGATAAACGCCGCGCCGGGAATATGTGCATTGTGCCGAAAACGAAATTTTATTTCATCACACAAGCTAAAAAACGTATCCACTTCTATTGGATGGAGTAATTCCAATGCCTTTTCGGCATCTTCCAAATCGTAAAGCGGCAAAGCCGGCTCGTGCTTTGAGTAGCCGTGTTCATTGGCATATTCAGCGTCTTCCTCCTGAATTTTCGCACTGTCTTTTAAAATGATTGCTGTCAGGTCGGCTGTTGGAAACGTACTGTAGATGGGTCCGTTGAAACCTTGTTTTACAATTCGAGGCAAATAACCGCAATGGTCCAGATGACCGTGGGTAAGCAACACGCAATCAATCTCGGAAGGATTTAGATGAAAATCCATCCAATTGAGTTCGCGCAAATACTTGAGTCCCTGAAAAAGGCCACAGTCCACCAATATTTTTTTATCATTCAAGGTGAGCAGATATTTTGATCCGGTTACGGTACCGGCAGCGCCCAAAAACTTAACTGTGTTTTTCGAAATTCCTGACATGATCTTTGTTTTTTCTCAAAGTTAAGGGAAAAATTTCAAAACGCCACGGAAATAATCTCGAAAGGAATCCCCCACGCCAAAAATAAATCACCAATTAGGGCGACGAAACACCCTGCTTCGTCATTCGAAATGTGGCAAAACGAAATAAATAATCTGATAACAAAACACCCTTTTTATTCAGTAAATCAATCATTCGCCCTCGGCTTTAATGAAACAATATCGGTACGAATATTCCTCTCCTTAAATAAAATTTTCTATTACACATTTATTTCCATCACACAAACAATTGCTTCCCTTTGATTGATTTCAACCTTGATAACGCAAATACGATGAGCGTTCTGTTCTATTTTCTACATGTGCCGAATTCACAAATAAATAAAATCTATTAATTAACAACAACAGTTATAACAAATATTTGCGCCAATAGCGGGGATTGGGATGAAATGCAGCTCGAAGTTTATTGTGTTAGTACCTTTTTTACTATTACCCTACCCTCGCCTACATTAATTTTACAAAAATAGATGCCGCTGGCTAATTGCAATTCGTTTAAATCGAATGTGATGATTTGATGTCCGGAAACTCTGTTTACGCTTTCTTTTTTTGAAATCATTTTACCAAACATGTCCAATAATTCGATCGTAATATTTGTCATTGATATTAAATCCATTTCAACCGAAAATTGCGCTCTAACAGGGTTTGGAAAAATATGGATATTCAACTGATTTTCAATATCTGATAAATCATTAGTTCCTACAGCAAACTTAAAATTATATAAAATTAAGTCGTTTACTCCCCAAGGTTCTATGTCAAAATCAATCGGAATATTTCCCAGCGAATGCACAGAAACATTCTCCAAATCCTGGCCATTATTTATGATAAAACTAATTTCCGAATCTAACGACAAATCATCGTCAGTAATTCCAATTTGCAAGTTTTTATCCGATAATTGAGAAGTAAAATGAAAGGCTTCTCTTTCTCTCCAAAAATCGCCATAAGCTCCCATTTCTTTTATACAAATACTTTCGGGTAAATGCGATAAAAAATACTCTTGGCCTATCAATTTATAAGCACGGTTAGGATGAATCAACAAAACTGTATTCGCATTGTTAGCGTCTATCTTGGATGTAATGTCGAGCCAGATATCGGCCTTTTCGATGTAATTCTCTTCTGATAGAGGATCGGCATGATAAACATCAGAAATGCTCACTGGTAATTCAAATACATTAGAAATCTCACCGCTAAAACTTTTGCCTTCTTTATCTTGAAAAGGAAAATTGGTCAATACATCGTTGGCGCTAAAACTGGAATTGTAGAGGTATCCTAATTCATCCAATACTTCAACAAGGTATTTATTGTAAACCAAATGCCCTGTCCTGAAAATACGAACAGTAATACCAAGGTCGGCTTCTAAAACATTTTTCGACACTTCACATTCTCCCCAAACTGTTCCCCCAATGGTTCCATTTCCATCATTATAAGGAAGATAATTGGAAACCGTATTTCCGGGGCTTCCGATCGGAAAGATACTATCATCTCCAAAATCAGGAAAATGGCCAACCGTATGAGCACCAATTATATGCCCATCACTTATGAGCTTTGTTATATCAGGAATTCTCCCATTGTAGAAATCCGTCATTAATGCATCCTCAAAATAACGAACAGTCATATTATAGTTTGCCGAGATCCCCAATTTCTTCTCGGAATCGGAAAAAAGATACATACTATCAACTCCGGTTGAACTATCTATATCGTGCGTAAGCACTAAGGTAGAGGTGGAATTTTTAGGACTCGTATGTTTCCATATTGAAAAAGGAATATGTTCATTAAAAATCGCCCTCACAAGAAGCATAATAACATCCATTGACGGTTCAAATCCATTGGAACTAATTCTTTGCGCTTCATGATCTCTATTAATCAAACTTCTTAAAATCACCTCTTTCCAATTAAAGCCAAAAGTATATGCATACCCATTGTTGTATTCATTTTGTGCTACTGCAATCGAATTATTGCTATAATGAGCAAGAGCGATTCCTGAGGTTAAGTTGTAAGAAATGGTTTTAAACATGCCAACAACGCCTTCTCTACCCAAAGAAATGGTCCATTCTTCGGGTTCATTTATCCACCTAAACAAAGCAGTTGTAATTGAATTGTTCCAATTAAGTAAATAATTAGAATTAGATTCAGTGAATCCCGATATTCCAAAAATAGGATACAATACTTCGTCCGAAACCCGTGTTGCTACTAGAACACCGCCATTGGATACATATTGCGTTAAACTAATTTTCTCATTGGCTGATAGCGTATTTGCATCAATGTAGGAAGAACAAAAAATCATGGCATATCGGGTGGCTTCAATCGGATCCGCTGTAATCTTATATGTAATTCCAGTAACTTTGAGAATATGTTCGGCCGAAAAGAGTTGTCCATCATTGTCTTCACCATTTTGCAATGTTAAATCTAACAAAGCAATACTTCTTTCAAATGGCTGCGCCGAGCCGGTTTGTATTGAGAGAAAGAAAAAGAACAAAAAGAATAGGAAATATTTCATACTGCATTCGCTTAATGAAAATTGAATCACAAAGGTACAACTATAAAACTGATACTAGCCTATTAATTCGAATCCCTACTATTCGGCTAACAAGCGCCCCGTTTTGCTACCGCAATATTTGCTTTGCTGAGAAATAATAGGCGTAGTGAGTTGGAGTGACACGAATGGCAGACGATTTTTTCTGTGAGATTTTAAACTTTGGGTAGNNGCAGGTTCGCCTTGTTCGTTAAGTAAACAGAATGTAAACTCTATCCCATTAACTTCTTGCACTATTACAGGGTTTACATCACCAATTTTTATTTCAAAGACATCGTCTTTTTGGCATGCTGCTATTAAAAAAGCAAATAGCAAGATAACTGGACTAAACTTTAGAAATTTTGTTTTCATGTTTTTATTATTAATAGGTTATAAAAAATGTATTGTACTATTCCCTCACAACTGTTTTATACTTCGATTGTGGGCGAAATAAATCCAAGCGCGCGCTTTAAAATTGATA
>DMBV01000050.1 GCA_003445975.1 Bacteroidales bacterium | reverse complement strand
GAGGTATTTTGTCGAAAATTCGTGTTGAGCAAAATAGCGTTCGAGTTTAAAATCTTTAATCTTCATTTTTAATCGGTTTTGCCGGACGAAATTAGGGGAATTTTGTGAGGAAAATTCATGGCATACCCATTTGTTGTATTAACAATTAAACTTATTGCTTCCCTAATTCTTAGTGCCTATTTAAAAAAACGCCAGACTCTTGCGAATCCGGCGCCAAAAAATATAAATGTTTAAATTGGGGGCTTAATACTTAAAGAATTTCGTTGTTACGATTTCTTCTGAATTGGTTTCAGCAGAAAGCAGATAAACTCCTTGTGGCAATTCAGCAATCTGAATTTTATTAGAAATAAATTCAAGGCTTCTTAACTTTTGTCCTGTAATTGTATAAATTTCAACACGTTTCAAGTCAGAACTATTTGAAATATATAGATAATCAGACGCCGGATTTGGATACACTTGGAAATCAATTTGATTCAATTTGTCAAAACCTAGAGGATCTCCATACATTTTTACGTTATCGAAATAATATACCTTATCTGAACCCACAACACCAAAGCTGAAAAAGATAGAAACCTTATCAAAATTCGTAGCTGAATTGTATGGATTTGTTCCTGTAGCAACATTACTAAAATCAAAAACCAGTTCTTCCCAGTCATTAGCAATTGTAGTTGTTGCCTCTGTTTCAACTGTAAGTGTAACGTTGTTATGATCTTCGGCTTTCAATCTTACTTGAATACCTGCTGTTGGAGAATACACTCTCACACTCACTTTTGTAACTGTTGAAGTTAAAGGAAGTGGATTTGCAAAACCAAGCGCAGTTCCAATGGTGGTTCCTGCCCAAGTTTCCGCCCCTGCTGTTTTAATCACTTTTGCAACAGTATTGCTTGCATCAGTAGGATCTTCAACTAAAGAAGAAACATTTCCACCAAAATCAGTCATCGCATAATTTACTGTTGTGCTTTCAAAATCGACAGGCAAATCTATTTGAGAAAGACCTCCCGTATTGTCAATCTGCTCAATATCGTCAAAAAGGAAAGTGGAATTTGCACTTCCATCGCCAACCACACCAAAATCAAACATAAACACTAAATTATTAAATGTATTAGATGGTTGTCCGGTAAAATCCCACTCTAAGGTTTCCCACGCATTGGCAACAGTCGTGTTTACAGATAATTCTGCTTGAGCACCTGCATCACCTTCTAGTTTAAAAAGTACCGGAACGCCGGCTCTTGTAGAATAAACTTTCATCGAAATTGTAGCTGCTGAAGAGAAATCGATTTTACTGTTTAAAATTAATTTGCTTCCACCCCAAGAAGCTCCACCATTTCTAATTATCTGAGCAACTTTCGCACTAGTATTGATACCGGAAGATTGAGGATTAGCAATAACTGTAGCTGCTCCACCATCAAAGTCGATAAATGAAAAAGTTCCAGTTTCAAAATCGATAGGAAGAGTAGGAAGTTCAACTGGTGGTTCTGTCAAAGCATTAAAGCTAATATTGTCAAAATAGTTAGTCGAGCCTGCTGTCCTTGCTGTTGGGAAATCAGGAAATATAACAATCTTCGTCACTGTTTTCCCAATTTGGGCAGAAAAATCGAATATTAATTCTTCCCATTCGCCGGTTAAAGTATTTGCTACTTTTATTTCAAAAGCAACAGAAGCATTATCATTTTCAAATTTCACATCAAAATCAGAAACCACATTTTTAAATACCATTACTTTAACAATGCAATTATCAGCACTAAAAGTAACGGAACCAAGATTTGCAGACCAAAGTCCGGCCCAAGGCTGAGCACTAGCATTTACGATATATTTTCCTGCTTTAGTTGAAGTATTAACACCTGTATTATCAGGGTTATCTACTACGGAATACAATGATGCAGCATTATCTCCATTTTCAAAAATGGTCCAAGACCAATCTTGGCCAACAGTCTCAAAATCGATAATCGATTGAGCAAAGCTAAAACCTGCAAAGGCTAAGGCCATTAAAAGCGTAAAGATTTTTTTCATAATTTTTTTGTTTAAAATGATTAAGCACTTTTTAATATATAAACCATTAATGATGCTTAAATCCCACTAATGATGGCATTCTTCATTTAATGAATAAATAGAGAAATTCTTTTTTCAACTCTTCCGAATTTCCACCCACCTGAACCTCAAATTCGCCTTCTTCAATAATCCATTGATTATCCATTCCAATGCTTTGTAAATCTTTTGAATTCAGAATAAAATCTACTGTTTTCAATTCCCCTGGAAGCAGATCGATTTTTGAAAATCGCACTAGCTTTTTTGAATCCGGCGAAACAGTAGCAACCTTATCTTTTAAATAAACCTGTACGATTTCTTTTCCTTCACGATCTCCACTATTTTTAACATCTATCGAGATTTTAAGCTCTTCAGAATTAGAAAGGGTATCTGCACTAAGTCTCAAATTCGAATATTCGAAATTGGTATAGGATAAGCCAAAACCAAATTCAAACTGTGTATAAAACCCATCGTAGCCCCAATTCGCATCTCTTATATCTGCCTTTTTATGATAATAGGTTAAATAATTTCCGGAATATTTTGGATAGGTATAGGGCAATTTACCACTTGGATTTATATTTCCAAACAACACATCCGAAACAGCCCTTCCGCCTTCATCGCCTGGCAAATAAGCCAACACTATTGCGTCAACAAGCGGTTCTATCTCTTTAATTATTCTTGGCCTTCCTTGTACCATTACCAACACAATTGGTTTTTTTGTATTCGAAAGTTTTTTTATTAAGTCTTGTTGCGCTTTTGGAAGTTCCAATTCATTGATATCTGATGGTTTTTCGGTGGCAGGAATTTCTCCCACACAAACAATGATATAATCGGCTTTTTTGGCTTTTGCCACCGCTTTATCCGTATTTATATCTTCTAAATAATTAGTTCCTTCTACAAATTCAACATTATTTGCGCCCATTTGTTTTTTGATGGCTTCTAAGATAGTAAGCTTATTCGGGTCATTGTAAATGGTATCTCTACCCAGAAAAGACCTCGACCAAGCCCCATTGAGAATATTCATCGAATTTGCCGAATAGCCGGTAATTAAAACTTTTGGAGCCGAAGAAAGCGGCAGGATATTATTTTTATTTTTCAATAATGTAATGGCCTCACTTGCTGTTTTATAATTGGCATCGACATGACTCTGACTGGCAAATTCGGTATAATTTTTAGGATCAGTGTACGGAACTTTAAACAGATTCAAATAAAATTTAAGACGCAGAACCCGGCTCACGGCATCGTCGATTCTACTTATTGGTATTTCGCCATTTTCAACTAAATCAACAATGAGTTCTACAATATCGGCATCAAAAGGATTCATGATTAGATCGAGGCCGGCATTGATGGTCATTTTTGTGGCTTCGCGCTTATCTTTGGCCGAAAGGTGTGCTCCTACAAGAAAATCGATATCGCTAAAATCAGAAATTACCACTCCTTTAAAACCCATTTCTCCTTTTAGAATGTCGGTAATGTAGTATTTATTGATATGACATGGAATGCCGTTGACTGCATTGGAGCTAATCATAACACCCATTGCGCCATTTTGAATTGCATTTTCAAATGGAGGCAAAAAATACTGACGAAGACTGTTTTCGGGAATGAGCGCATTGGCTCTATCCTTGCCATTTCTTCCGGCACCGTATCCAACAAAATGCTTTATGCAAACGGCTGTACTGGCAGCGTCTTGCAATCCTTTTTGTTGCGAGCCCTTGATGTAGGCATTTGTCATTTCCGAAATCAGGTAAGGATCTTCCCCAAAACTTTCGGCTATTCTACCCCAAAGCGGATTCATCGCTACATCAGCATTCGGGTTGAAATTCCAAACAAGTGAAGCCGCTCTGGATTCGTACGACGTTATTTCGCCAACCTTTTCGGCCAATTGGCTATTCCAAGTGGCAGCAATGGCAATTTGATGAGGAAACATGACCGAACCATTTACATAATTTGCCCCATGAATATTGTCGATTCCATATAAAACAGGAATTTTCAGCCGGGTTTTTGTCATGGCAGAATCCTGAATGGTTTTTATTATTCTGTACCATTCTTCTTTCGTAGCAGGAAAACTTGGTGTATTGTGAATGGAGCCAACGGCAAAATCGACAATTAACTTGTGAAACCTTGCTGTATCAAAAACAGCACTGTCTCTATACGTCCAATAATTTCCGGTGAGTAAAGCAGGCAAGCCAATATTGAGCATTTGTCCGGCTTTTTCTTTTAAGGTCATTTGAGCTAAAAGAGCTTCAATCTTTGCTTCTGTTTCAGGCGTTTCGAGGCTACTGCAAGGAGTGGTTTGAACTTTGGATTGCTGATTGGATGAACATCCCAAAGCGAGTAGAGCTACAACGAATAGTTGGATTATTTTTGTCATAATTTCGATTTATTGTTTTTCGAAAAACCCGAATGAAAATGCATATCAAAACACATCAATTCTCTTCCCCTCTTATTATATTGCATTCGATATTCATGGTTTTTCATGTGTTTATAATTTTATGTTTCGGCCACATGTCCCAAAGGGATGCCTTCGGCGGAACATCCACTATAATCATCCTCCTGTGTGTCAAAATTGTTTTGTCGTGGATGTTTCATTTCGATAAATATTTTTTAGATTTTCAGTCGGTCTTGAAATTCAGCGCTTTCACATATTCTTTGTTGACATAATTATTCTTGTAAAGACAGTTATTTAAATAGGCATTTAACGCCTTTTGAACCTTCAAAACATCCGGTCTGTTTTCTCTCATTTTTAAATAGCTCGACCGATCACTTTGTGCATAGGCCGTAATTAAATGATACGTTTCAGGCTCTTCAAAATTCATTATTCCTCTTGTATTGTTCATTTTTTTATAGGGCCAGAAACACCAATTCACTTGATTTTGGTCGAGTAGCAACCTGAAATCGTTTATCCATTCGTCGGTATTTTCGCCCGTTTCGCCAATATAAATTGGGACCTGATGTCTATTGCTGAAATCCAAATACGATTGAATTGCACCTTGATTCACATCAAACCAATATTTATGAAACTCATAAACCACATTGTCGTCGATTATTTCTTCGAACACATCAAAATTGCCACTCCAATTTGATCCGTTGAGAAAAATGGTATGCACTTTATCGTGCTTTCTGATTTCAACAACAATTCGTTTATACAATAAAAACAATTGATGATTCAGATCTTCCAGTTCATTATTAAAATAATGTGCGATAGGCTCATTTACAATATCATATCCGATTACGGTTGGTTCGTTTTTGTATTTATCGGCAATTTTCACCCAAATTTCGGTCATTAAATCTTGCGACGATTGGCTTTTAAAAAGATAGGGATATCCAAAACTATCGTCGATGTTGTCGCCTGTTTGTCCGCCCGGAGCGCAATGCATATCCAGTAAAACATACATTTCTTCTTCTCTGCACCAATCTATCAATCGATCGAAATATTTGAATCCGGCATTTCGTTCGCCCATATACAATTCGTCGGTAAACATTTTGTAGTGAAAAGGCAAGCGAATATGATTGCAGCCAATGCTTTTCAGGTATTTGATGTCATCGTGTGTGATATAATTGTTCAAAAACGTTTTCCAAAAAGCATTCAAACTATCCGGACCTATCAATTCGTAGAATAGTTCATCAATTTTTCGAGGCGAATTTACTTGAGCCGTTTTGAACATATATCCTTCCGGAACTAACCAATGCCCCAAGTTTGTCCCTTTCAAAAGAATGGTATCGCCTTTGGTACTGACCAATTGAGTCCCTTTTGTTTTGATAAAATCTAAACCATTTTTTGGTTTACTATCGTTATTTTGACAAGAATAAAACGTCAAACTTAGCGTCAATGCAAGCAATATAATGAGCCGATTTTTCATAGTGATTTGTGTTTTCCTTTGAATATTCTCATTTTTTCATCCTCAAATTAAAAATTCTTAATGTTGAACGAAACCTGAATTTGCATTAACTCGCCTGTTCGGGCAAAAACCAGCTTGCTCGTTTTTTCATCAAGTTCCAATCCGTTTAGGTGAACTGTTTTTTTCTCGTTAAAAATAATTTTCAGTTCATCGTTTTTGGCTATTTTGTACACAATTGGGAGTTGGCAATAGGTAAAGCAGAGCGATTTTTTTTCGACTACAATCTCCTTTTCGTGATTTTGAACATCAATGTATCTGAATCGTGCGTTTTCTTCCAGAAATTCTTCTTTTTTCAATAAAAATGGATGAAAACGAAGTTTTCCATTTCTTACAATAACGCCCAATTCGCCAAATCGGCTCACAATATCTTCTTTCACTTGCCCTGTCATTCCTGGTTGTTGAGCGCCTCTTCCGGCCGGGGTATGCGAATATGGATCGCTGGGAAATGCGCCATATAATTTAGGTGATTTGGTTAGGCCAATGCCTTCCTTGATTTCATAATACTGGTTGATAAGGGCGTTTTTGATTATTCTGTCGTCCTCTTTTTCGGCAGCTTGGAAACAGGATTCTTGAGCCGCCAACACTAGTTTTGAAACCATGTGCCAATAAATAGAACCAAGTCCTTCGTAACCAAAAAAAGTACCTGATCTTCCAGTGAAAGTTTTATGTTTGAACACACTTTCGAAAATACTTAAAACCACTTCTCTTTCTTTCTCTATCAGTGCTTGGTATTTTGATTCTGTAATAGTGGATAAAGCCGTTTTTAGACTGTCGGCATTGTTAAAATTTCCATTAAAATGAAAATTACCTGAAATATCGTGCTCAATGATTTGTGTATTTCCGTCTTTTACAAATTGATTTAGCAAAACCGATTTTTCGACATCCTTTTTAGGAATGATATTCTTATTCAGGAATTCGGGGAGTTGTTTGTTGGGATAGAGCACATACGCCTTCTGATCGTCGCGATACAATTTGCTGTTTTTCAAAGTATAGAGAATGGATAAACTTTCGACCGAGGAGCAATACGCCGAACTCAAAACGGCCACTTGTCCTTCAAGCATTTCGGGAAGATGAGCAATAGAAATTTCACTTTCGTTTTCGATAGTCATTAAGTTATAGGAATGATAGAGATTATCGGATCTTTTGTTTGCTTTGATGGTATGGTTGATATATTTGAGTGAAATTTCGAAAAAATGAAGCAACTCGCTCTTTGCAATATATTTTTTTGTACCGCTAAATTTATTCTGATATATTTTTGTTCTAAAATTTCCTCCGGCATTGCCAAGTCCATTCATTGTATTTCTTCTTTCTTTATCCGAAATTTTATCAGAAAGCAAGTTTTGAGATTGGCTTAAAACAAAAACTATTTCATTAAAAAAAGCAAACAATTCTTCCGCAATGGCAATTTCAGCCTTGGCGGAACGAACGAATATCTGTTTGAAGAAATGAATAAATCTTCTCAGATAATAGAGCGTTACCATCGAAACGCCGTTTCCGACTAAAGCATTGTTGGCATCGTTCCATTCGGGTCTTTGGGTATTCATCCAAATTCCGGCTTCGGGAACAAAATTGGAACATTTTGCCAAAGTTGTGGCCATTAATTTTTCGATCAGATTGGCTTTGCAAATGGAATTGTTTTGGTCGGTTAATAATGCGCCGTCGGCTCCCAATTCTTTTTTTCGCCTCTGTATTTCTTGGTCAAGTTGCTGATCAAAAAGAATGGTGTCTTTGGGATTTTTAAGGATATCGGAATAACTTTTGATTTGATAAGGGACATTGGCATAAACAAAAATGTCCTGCTCAAAATAGGCGCTTAGTTTTTCGGGAAAGTGATTCTCGGCAATTTCTAAAAGTTTCAACAGATAGACCGTTTGATGATCGCCCCAATAGCCAATAAACGACCAAGG
>DMBV01000036.1 GCA_003445975.1 Bacteroidales bacterium | reverse complement strand
TGAGTCCCGAAACCGATACGCTCTCTTATGCAGTGGATGGAAAATACAATCCAAAGGTCTATGCGTATTGTTCTGGCTATCAGTTTCAAGACTCAACAATAGTTGGTTTTAGTCATACTCATTTTAGCGGAACAGGTCATAGCGATTTGGGCGATTTTCTGGTCATGCCAAGTATTGGAGAACTACGTCTAAATCCGGGCACTTCCACGGCGCCCGAAAAGGGTTATCGCTCGCGCTATTCGCATAAAAACGAACATGCAGAACCAAACTATTATCAAGTTTATTTATCTGATTATAATATAAATGCAGAGTTTACTTCAACTACTCGTGTAGGTTTTCATCGATACACTTTTCCTCAGTCTGATAGCGCACACGTTCTTCTAGATCTTATGTCGGGCATTTACAATTATGACGAAAAAAACGTGTGGACATTTCTGCGCGTAGAAAACGACTCGTTGATCACCGGATATAGACAAACACAAGGTTGGGCGCGTACCCGCACGCTTTATTTCGCGATGCAATTTTCAAAAAAGTTTAAAGAATATGGGCATAAAAAATACGACAAACAGGTGTATCGCGGGTTTTGGCGCAAGTTTGATGAAACTAAAGATTTTCCCGAAATGGCTGGTCGCCAGATAAGAGCCTACTTCAACTTCGAAACCCACGATGATGAACAAATCTTAATCAAATTTGCGCTTTCGCCAACGAGTACCGCCGCTGCCCTAAAAAACCTAGACACAGAAATTCCACATTGGGATTTCGACCGAATCAAAAAGGAAGGGCAAGACGAATGGAATTCCGAATTATCAAAAATAAGAGTAGAAACTATTACTAAATCGGACAAAGAAATATTCTATACCGCTTTGTATCACAGTTTTTTAAGTCCAATAGAATATATGGATGTTGAAAAAACGTATGCAGGATTGGACGGAAACACACAATACGCCGAAGGCTTTACAAACTACACTATTTTTTCGTTGTGGGACACGTATCGTGCTTTGCATCCTTTGTTTAATTTGGTTCAAACGAAACGAAATTCGGATATGATGGAATCCTTATTGGCTCATTTTGATCAAAGTGTGCATCCGATGCTCCCTGTTTGGTCGCATTATGCCAACGAAAATTGGTGTATGATTGGTTATCACAGCGTTTCTTTGTTGGCCGATGCCATGGTGAAAAACGTATTGAACCCAAATTCCTTTCAAAGAGCTTTAGACGCATCGATAAAAACGGCCAATACCACTTATTATGATGGAATAGGCTTTTACACTCAATTGGGATTTGTTCCCGACGACAAAAATGATTATTCAGTTTCTAAAACGCTGGAATATGCTTACGATGATTGGTGTATTGTTCAGATGGCCGATATTTTGAAAGATACCAAAGCTTCCAGCAACTTTGGAGTGCGGGCACTCTCCTATCAAAATGTTTTCAATCCAGTAGTTGTATCGATGGCGCCCAAATTGAGCAATGGAAAATGGAGAAGTGATTTTGATAAATTAAGTACGCATGGACAGGGATTTATTGAAGGAAATGCTTGGAATTATAGCTTGTATATTCCTCAAAATCCGCAAGCCCTTGTTGAACTTTTTGGCGGAAAGAAATCCTTCGAACTTCACTTGGATTCCTTGTTTTCGCAACATTTAGACGATCATTATTTTGCCCAAACCGAAGACATTACCCGAGATGGAATCATTGGACTTTATGTGCATGGAAACGAGCCGGGACATCATATTCCATATCTTTACAATTGGACAGATGCGCCATGGAAAACCCAAAGTCGAATTCGGATGATTCTGAAAACGATGTATGGAAACTCCAGCGATGGGCTTTGTGGAAACGATGATGCAGGACAAATGAGCGCATGGTACGTTTTTAGCGCCTTGGGATTCTATCCTGTTTCTCCCGGTTCCGAAAATTATTCAATAGGAAGTCCGCTGATGAAATCGGCTGTGCTGAGTTTCGAAAATGGTAAACAGTTGAAAATAACAGTACACCATCAAAGCGAAGAAAATGTATATATTCAGTGGATTCAGCTCAATGGAAAGCCAATCAATCGCCTTTATCTAACACACAAAGAATTGATAGACGGTGGAAATCTGGAATTCCAAATGGGGAAAAAACCAAATAAGAACTTAATCAAAACCAACTAAGATTGCCTATTCAATAAAGCGTTTCCTAGTTGTTTATTTTAAGATAAATACGCGCTCGTTTAGCCGTTATTTTTACTCAAATTTAGATCCATTTAATCAGCGCAAAATCTTCCGGATAAGCCAAATAGGTGCTTTTAGGACTTATTCTGAATACATAATCGTACACACCTGCTCTTGTTACCGGTAAAGCACAAGAATACAGCAGATTTCCATTTTCTAATTCCTCTACCTCCATTTCTTGCTTAAAAATGACGTTCTTAATTTCCTCATCCACTTTTTCGCCGAACAATATTTCCATTCTCAGGTCTTTGGCGGTTAACTCCGTCAATTTTATTTCAATACGAGCTACAAAAGTATCGCCTAGATCCAAGGTATTATTTTGATCGCTTTGCGGAAGTTCTTCCGAAACGATTTGAATTTTATCCCAATCCAATCCTATTCTGTATTTCCATTTGGCAATTTTTTTTGCCAGATCGAAATTATTTGAATGAATGGCCATGCTGGAATCAAATAATTTGCGATAATAACGATCAAAATAATCGTCCAGCATTCTTTTCATCGTAAAATCTGGTGCAATCTGGACAAATGTTTTTCGAATATGACCAATCCATTCTTCGGAAAAATCGTTATTTTCTTTCGCATAATAGATACGAAGGATTTCCGATTCGAATTTTGAATAAATAATTTCGGCATCCAACATATTTTGCATTTCTTGGTCCATATAGGTTCTACCTTCGGCCAAAGCCCAGCCTGCACCCTCTTTAAAGCCTTCGGCCCACCAGCCATCCAAAACAGAAAAATTCATAACGCCATTCATGACCGCTTTTTCGCCACTGGTGCCTGAAGCTTCCAGAGGACGTGTTGGCGTATTCAACCATACATCCACTCCGCTCACCAAATGTTTGGCCAAATCCATATCGTAGTTTTCGACAAACAAAACTTTTCCAACAAAACCGGGCATTTTCGAAACTTCCACCACGCGTTTGATCAGATCTTGCCCTGCTTTATCATGAGGATGTGCTTTGCCGGCAAAAACAAACTGAATAGGTTGGTTTTTGTTGGAAACCAATTTGTGCAGGCGATCCAGATTCGTGAACAAGAGATGTGCACGTTTGTAGGTTGCAAATCTTCGGGCAAACCCAATTGTCAAGGCCATTGGATTCATGTTTTCTAAAACCTGAATAATATAAGCCGGGTTTTCTTGTCGATCTTTAAGTTCTTGTGCTAATCTGGATTTTAGATACGCGAACAATTTCTTTTTTTGGTTGAGATGGATTTCCCAAATCTGCTGACTTGGAACATTGTTCACTGCTTTCCAAATATTTTCTTCAGATTGCTGCTTCAAAAAATGCTCTCCAAAAATTTGATGATGCAGTTGTTGCCATTCTTTGGATGCCCAAGTGGAATAATGTACGCCATTGGTAACAAAACCAATGTGCAATTCATCAGCAAAATAGCCGGGATAAAGATGAGCAAACATTTCTCTACTCACCCTTCCGTGAATTTTACTCACGCCATTCATCTCTTGCGACATACGAGCAGCAAGCACACTCATCGAAAATTTTTCGTTGGCTTGATTTTCATTCCATCTGCCCAAATTCATAAACGCTTCCCAGCTAAGTTGCAAGCGATCGGCATAATGAGGAATGTATTTCCGAATTATTTCTTCATCAAAGGCATCGTGACCGGCCGGAACAGGTGTATGTGTTGTAAACAAAGTACTGGCTCTAACCACTTCCATGGCTTCGCTAAAACTCAAATTATCTTCACTAATCAGTTTGTGCAATCGTTCTAAGGAGTTGAAGGCAGCATGCCCTTCGTTGGCATGAAAAATGGTTGGTTGAATTTCCAAAACATCTAAGAGTCGAATTCCACCAACTCCGAGCAGAAGTTCTTGTTTTAGTCGATTTTCCCAGTCTCCTCCATACAATTGATGGCTCACTTTGCGGTCTTCTTCACTATTTTCTTCAATATCTGTATCGAGTAGATAAAGCGGAATTCGACCAACCTGAGCCACCCAAATTTTCGCGTGCATATTTCTTCCAGGCAATGCAATTTTGATTGTTGCCCATTCCCCATCTTTTAGTCGAACCGGCAAAATGGGTAAATGCGAAAATTTT
Source organism: Bacteroidales bacterium (assembly GCA_003445975.1). Classification (GTDB taxonomy): domain Bacteria; phylum Bacteroidota; class Bacteroidia; order Bacteroidales; family UBA12170; genus UBA12170. The sequence continues at coordinate 38,176 of DMBV01000036.1, read as the reverse complement.
TGAGCATTGTACACATCTATTTGGTCTCCATTTATAGAAAGTTTTTGTTTAAAATAGCCATAGCGATAAAGCAAGCCAATGCCCACCATATTGATATTGGAATCGGAAGCCTGTTTTAAATAATCTCCGGCCAAAATGCCCAATCCACCCGAAAATATTTTCAAATTGTCGTCGATGCCGTATTCCATACTGAAATAAGCAATTTGATTTTCGGGTTTAAATTTCGCCTTTTCCATATATGCATCGAATTTGGAGGCTACTTTTTCGTACAATTCCATAAACTCATTGTTCGCCAAAAGCGTATCAAATTGAGCCTGTGTAATGTTTTCGAGCATGGAAACAGGATTCTTTTTGAGTTCGAGCCAGAGGTTTCCTCCTATTTGTTCGAATAAATCTTGAGCGCAATAATTCCACGACCACCAAAGATTTTTGGCTAGAATTTCCAATTTTTGAAGTTTTTCGGGCAAAATCGGACGTACTAACACTTTTTTCCAATTGGGTTTTTGGGAAACATTTAAGGTCGTTGTTTTTACGAGCTTAAACTGTTTTACTTCACTCATTTCCCGATATCTTTCATTGGCGAGGTCGGCAGCTTTGCCATATATTTCTTTGTAATGATTGATAAAATTTGACCATTGAGCTGCTTTTGCTATTTGCTGAGCATCTTTTAAGGCTTTTTCTATTTGATCTTTATCAGCGAAATAAAAACCTTTGAGCACAAATGCCACTTGATCAATCACTTCTTGTTCGTTCGAATCGGATCGAGGGATTACTGTTAAGCCAATATTATCATCAAAATTGGCATCAACCCAACGTCCAAAACCCGATAATGAAGTAGTTACGGTTGGAACTCCAAATGCTAAACTTTCCAATGGTGTATAACCCCAAGGCTCGTAATACGACGGAAAGACAGTTAAATCGAAAGCTTGAAGTAAATCGTAATATTTATGATTAAATATCCCATCTTGTCCATTTAAATAGGCTGGAACACTGATTACGCTAAGTAGCTCGGCAGCGTCGTTAAACATGTGTAATTCGTTCATTTTACACCTGATAGGATCGTGCACTTTGTCGGATAAGCGATGTGTAAAACGTTTGTTTTTGAATGATGTTTCTTGGCTTTCGAGCGACAACAACAGTTCCATATCGGGTCCTTTTATTCCTCCCGGAACCATCAAAAAAGCAATTACTCTACGTGTCTTCAATTCGCCTCTCAATTGATTTAAAGCATTCAAAAACACGTCGATTCCTTTGTTTCGGTATTCGTAGCGGCCGCTAATCATTACCAGCATGGTATCTTCTTCAAAAGCAATGCCGGTCATTTTTCCGGCCACTTTCAATAATAAAGCGCGGCTTTGGCTTCGGTGTTCTTCGTTTTTTTCTATTTCGCTAAACAAGAACGAGCTATTAAAACCGTTGGGGGTTACCTTATCCACGTGTTTTCCCAAAAATGCCTTGCATTCTTTGTTTGTAACCTCGCTAACAGTGGTGAATTTATCAGCATTTTCGGCTGCTTTTTTCTCGAGCGAATATTTTGCTACTACCGAAAATTCGCGTGCTACCAAATCGGGATTGTATTTCTGAATCTGATCATACAAGGGCAATCCGTTTCCAGCAATCGCACGCCCCAAAACAGTGGCATGGGTTGTAAAAACGGTTGCAATTGAAGGACTGTGTTTTTTCAGATAGAAAATGGCCGAACCGGTCATCCACTCGTGAAAATGAGCAATGATTCTATCTTGATAAACGCCATAATATTTCTGAAAACTATCGATTAATCGACCAACAGCATAGCCAAAAAGAGCAGGCTCTACATAATCCCAATCTCCCGAAATAGAATCGAGTCGATATAATTCCCACCACGAAGCAAAAATTTTGTCTTTTTCGCTAAAATAAGGTTTAAAATCAACCAAAATGGCAATGGGATTTCCTTGAATATTCCAACGACCAACTCTAAAATTGATTCCTTCCAGTCGCGCATGTTCAACCCAATCGGCAAAAAGGCTGGGATCTTGAGTAAATTCAGGATTTTTGCTTGTTTCCATCCAAACATCGGGTCCAACAAAGATGTAGTTGTCGCCATATTCTGGTTGTATTGTAGGCGCTTTGGAAGCCAATACTGTGTGAATACCACCAATTTTGTTGCATACTTCCCAAGCTGTTTCAAAAATATATTTTGCTTTCATAATTTACTATTTCGCATAGTCTTACTCTTCACATATTTGCAATGTAAGAAATAGAACTATTTTTTATAATCTATTGATATTTAATTAAAAACGACAATTTTTTGACGTATTTTTTCTTTGTAATTGGACAGTTCCCGTCCGCTGAGCGATTGAGTGGACTCTCTGTATTGTTGAATTTGCTTAAAGTTCTTTTTTCCAATCACTTTCAGAATTTTATCTCTTAAAGCTTGATTGCTTTCATAATACAAAAAGCTAAGTTCTTCAACAGACCATGCTTTTACCAATTCGGAAAACTTTACGTTGGTAAATTTCTGAAGCATTTCAAACACATCTTCCTGCTGCTGAAGCATATTTCGGTTGTTTGATTCTTCCGACTCTCGTTTGGCGGTAAAATTGCCTAAGCGAATATGAAAATCGGAGAGCACATTCATATAATTGATAAATGCTTCGTAGGGAGAAGAGTAAGGCGTAAAATATTCATGCACATCGCCATCCGAAAACCATTTTGTACACATATAATAAAAGTGGTCGCTCGCTTGAAGTCGGTACCAGTCTTTTTGCAAACCCGGATCGGTGCATCCATTCATTGCTTTTTCAACGGAGTATAGCTTGTCAAATGCTTCGTCTTGGATTTCGTTTCCGAGCCAAGCAGTCAAATCGCGTTCTTCGTCGGCCCAACTGATCGTATTTGGAACATGAATTGGGGCAATAGGTTGGTATTCTTTGGATATTTCGGCAGGTGTGCTAAATTTCAGGTTTGGATGATTGATAATTTTCTCCGGGAGATTTCGCATAAATTCAAAAATTCCGGTTTCAACCCATTGATGTTCGCCGAATGTTTCATAATCCATAAACAAATTCAAAACTTGTTCTTTTTTATCGAATTTATCGAGCCAGCCGACAAATTTATCTGTCGTTAAAGGCCATTCGCTCCAAGCTTGATTCGAAAACCGAAAAGCAATGTCGTCGCTCAGTCTAAAATTACGCAACAAGACTTTTAAGCGCGGATTGATGGCATTGGTATAAACAAAGTTGGGACTTTTCCATCCTAAAATGTGTTTTGCGCCTTCGGTTAAGATTGTTTTAAATCCCAAATCGGCTATTTGCGCTCCAATTTCGTCGGAATAGATAAGTTCTGTATTTCTAAATGTTTGGGTATTTTGCCCGAACAAAGATTTTATTTTTTCTTGATGCAATTGAATTTGGCGGGCAAATTCTTCTTTACTATGCAATCCAGAGAGCGAATGCGCATATGTTTCGGCCAAGAATTCGACGTTTCCGGTATCGGCCAACTTCTTAAAGCTTTCCAGCACATGAGGCGTATATTCCTGAAATTGTTCCAAAGCCAGCCCACTGATAGAAAAACTAACCTTAAACTCTTTTCCATATTTCTTAATCAGATCAAGAAGCAAATTATTCATTGGAATATAACATTTTGCTGCCACTCGTTCAACGATCGATTTGTTCAGATATTCGTCATAATAATAATGATCGTTACCTAAATTGAAAAAGCGGTATTTTTTTAGCCTATAGGGCTGATGAACTTGAAAATAAAGACAAACAGATTGCATATTATTTCTGATTTATTTTTCTTTGAGCGCTAAAACACGCTGATAAACTTCTTTTACTTGTAAGGCGGCGTGTTCCCATTTCAGATTGTCAACTTCTTCGACACCATTTTTGATAAACATTTTTGCCAATGATTCATAATGTAGTAATCCATATATTGCATCAGCCATTCCTTCCACATCCCAAAAATCTATTTTAATGGCATTTTTTAGCACTTCGGCCACGCCCGATTGTTTGGAAATAACAACGGGAACATTGGAGCGCATGGCTTCCAGAGGCACCAATCCAAATGGCTCGGACACCGAAGGCATCACAAATACATCGGATAGCAGAAACATTTTATCTACATCGTCGCCTTTTAAAAATCCGGTAAAGTGAAATTTAGACGCTATTTTTAATTCAGCAACACGTTTTATCAGCGACTCGAACATATCTCCATTGCCAGCCATTACAAACCGAACATTTTCATCTTTGTCGAGGATCAGTTTGGCTGCTTCCACAAAATATTCGGGTCCTTTTTGAAAAGTAAGTCGTCCTAAGAAAGTGACCACCTTTTCTTTTACAGAACGCTGAACCTCAAAATTGGTTTTGTTTGCCGGTTCGATTGCATTGTGAACAGTTTGAACTTTTTCGGCCGGAATGTCATAATATTTAATTACGATGTCGCGTGTTAAATTGCTCACTGTAATCACCCTATCGGCTTCTTTCATTCCTTTTTGTTCAATACCAAACACTTCGGTATTGATATTATCTTCTCCTGCTCTATCGTATTCGGTGGCATGCATGTGAACAACCAAAGGTTTTCCGGAAACTTCTTTTGCTGCAATTCCGGCCATATAGGTAAGCCAATCATGTGCATGAATAATATCGAAATCGTATTGCGAGGCAATACTTGCACCAACCATTGCATATCGGGCTACTTCTTCCATCAAGTTATTTCCGTATTTTCCTGAAAAAGAATATTTTTCGCCCAAAATTAGATGTTCTTTTTCCTTGATAGAATGTTTTACATCTTCATGAATCTGAGCAAAATCTTCCGGATCGATATAAGGTCGAATATTTGATCCGATTTCGAGATATGTCAACTTATTCCAAAATTCTTGAATGTTTTTTTGTTTGTAATTGACTGGAATGTCGCTTGCATCGACAATGCGTACTGCACGTTGATCTTCATCGCCATAGGCTTTAGGAACAACAAATATCATTTCTACATCGTGTTTGAGCAATCCTTTTGTCAATCCGTACGAAGCAGTACCTAAACCACCGGTAATATGTGGAGGAAACTCCCAACCAAACATTAATACTTTCATGCTTATTTAAGCTTTATACTTTTGTTCATTTTTGTTCATTTTTGTTCATTTTCGATTCGATACATCAAGCACAACAATGCTGAAACACTCCATGCTTGCGACACACCGCCTTTTCCTTCGTAGGGAGGATCGCCATTATAAAGTTCCGAAATACTGCCAATTCCATGTTCTGTCATTTCTTCTTCAAAACGATTTACGATCATCTGAAGTTCTGCTACGGCTCCTTTTTTGTAAAGATAAGTAAGTAAATCGGCATAAGGAATCAATAACCAAGGCCAAGCAGTTCCATTGTGAAATGCCTTATCTCGGCTTTCAATATTGCCTTCGTATTTCGATTTATAATCAGAGCTTTCGGGTGAGAGTGTTCGAATTCCACGTGGAGTGAATAGTTCTTGCTTCACTACATCCAGAACACTTTTGCGCGTTTTATCCAACAAAGGAGAAAATGGCAAGGAAGCGGCAATCAACATATTTGGTCGAACTTTCCATGAAGTTTTTTGTTCATTTACGTAATCAGCCAAATAAGTATGCTTGATTTCCATAAATACGGCTTTAAAATTTTCACCGGCAAAATTCAAGATTCTCTTCCAATCTTCGGTATCTGTGCGTTTGTCGTATTTATCTGCCAAAGAAAGATAAAAAGCGATGGCATTGTACCAAAGCGCATTGATTTCAACCGTAAATCCGTAGCGTGGCGTAACGGCTTTTCCATACAAAATGGCATCCATCCAACTCAATGGCACATTTTCTTTTTCGGCATAAATAAGCCCGTTGGGGCGCATGGTAATTCCATATTCCGGATTTCCTTTTCGATATGCTTCCAAAACGGCGAGCATTGTTTGGGCATATTTTTTCCAAACGAACGCTGCCTTGCCGCCAAATTGAATGTATTTCTGAAGAGTCCAGAAAAACCAAAGTGAAGTATCGGCCGATAAATAATCAATTTTGTCTCCATTTCCCTTGTTGGGAAAGAAACCATCACTTAATTTTTCGACCCAAGTATCTAAAATATTGATAAATTTTTTCTCCTCATTCAAAGCCAAAGTCAGTCCGGGAAGCGATATAAACGTATCTCTTCCCCAGCTTCCATACCAAGGTAAACCAGCAGCAATTTCCGTTCTTCCATTTTTTTCGACAAGAAATTGTTGAGCTGCATTGATAAGGTTATTCTTAAAACTATCGCGAGGAACTCTTTTTTTAAGCTGTTGATTAAATTGGCGTGCAAAAGTGCTCGGATTGCCTTCTTCAATGCTGGCTTGAAGAATGATGCTTTCGCCTTTCTTCATATTGAACTCAAACTCGCCCGGAACCAATAAATCCTCATGACAGGCATATCCCCTACTTTTTTCTTTCATATATTCAAAATCATGAAACCAGTCGGGCGAGTGAATGTATTCAACAGCTTTCGAAAACTGAAGATAGAGAGGAGTGAATCCGTTGTAAAGTTGCATTCTAAAGCCGTTGTTCACACCCAAATAGGAAGTGTCGGCTTGAGCATTGGCTTGGGTTAGATCGTGAATATTTCGAAAAGCCAGAAAAGGTTTTATCTTGAATGTAGTTTTGGAAGTGGCTTCCAAAAGCGTGTATTTCACAAACATACTTGCGTTTTTCTCGCTGAAAATACTTTCGACCGAAACAACCACTCCACCAACACGATAGGTGATTTTAGGAATTGGATCGGTAATGTATTCGCGCATGTATTTGTGTCCTTTTGGGTTGTATTCGCCACCTTTGTACTTATGAATACCCAGATTAAAGGACGCTTCGTGCTGAACAACGGTCAAATCGAGTGACGACAATAAAACGTGGTTTTCGTCACCGAAATTGGGTTGGGGCACTACGAGTAAACCATGGTATTTTCTGGTATTACAGCCTATCACTGTGCTACTTGCGTATGAACCACTTCTATTTGTTCTGACAAACTCTTTCCGTAAAGCAAAACCCAAATTGGTTAATTGTCGCTTATCAAATTTTATGTAACTCATTTAAAAATCCTTCTAAGAATGATATATAAATTTTTCGCTTCTTAATTTGGTACAAAGATACCTTTAATTCGCAAAAATTGTACTATCCTAATTTATATATTTAATAAATATTAATTTGCAAACGATTGCAGTTCAGAAGTTTTGGAATAAAGCAGGCCAGAGAAATAAAGCATGCATCCTCTTTCTAAAGTGATTTTTGTGTAGATTTGTTTTTTAATTGAAAAGCAAATGAATGTAACACTTATTCAAACAGGCGGTACTATTGATAAGGATTATCCAAAAACCATGAATGGATGGGCTTTTGAGATTGGTGACGCTGCTTTTTTTCGAATTATCGCGAAACTGCCTAAATCGATCGAATGGGAAACGATTTCTCTTTTTAGAAAAGACAGCACGGAGCTCACCAATGAAGACAGGGCCGAACTTTTGAAAGTTTGTCGTACTGCGAATCGAAAAATTATTATCACACATGGAACAGATACTTTGCTCGAAACAGCCGAAGTTTTAGCTGTTATCACGGATAAAACGATTGTTTTGACCGGAGCAATGAAACCGGAGCGTTTTAGCGATTCGGATGCTGATCTTCATTTTGGAATGGCCTTGGCGGGTGTACAAACATTGTCGAATGGTGTTTATATTGCCGTTCAAGGAATCATTTCGCCTTTTAGGAATCTGCATAGAGATATGCAGACTGGACTTTTTTATGTTAAACAACAGAAATAGAAACAAGAACAAAATACAATTCGAATGCAAAGGATACCAACTAAAGCAGAGCTAATTGAAGCACGTAAAAAATTAATTCCGTACATTCATTATACTCCTATTTTTCAATCCAAAGCCATCAACCAAATTGCGGAAGCTGAGCTTTTTTTTAAAGCCGAAAATATGCAAAAAATGGGTGCTTTTAAGATGAGAGGCGCTATGCATGCTACGCTTCAACTATCAAAAGAGCAACAACAAAAAGGAATTGCAACTCATTCGTCCGGAAATTTTGCTCAGGCAATGGCGCTGAGTGCGCAACTGTTGGGAATTCCGGCTTGGGCGGTAATGCCTTCGAATGCGCCTGGGGTAAAAAAAGCAGCCGTCGCCTCTTATGGCGCCCGTATCATTGAATGCGAACCTAACTTAAAAGCCCGCGAAGCCGCTTTGGAACAAGTGATAAATGAAAATCATTGCACAGCTTTACATCCATACAACGATTACGATGTTATTTTAGGAAATAGCACTGCAAGTCAAGAGATCTTTGAACAGATTGAAAACATTGATTATCTTATTTCTCCGGTTGGCGGTGGTGGATTGATATCCGGAACGGCCTTGGCTGCTCATTATTTTTCGCCTCAAACGAAGGTAATTGGAGCCGAACCAAAACTTGCCGATGACGCCTTTCGTTCTTTAGAATGCGGCATTATTCAAGCTCCCACCAATACGTTGACCATTGCAGATGGATTAAGAACATCTTTGGGCGATAAAACATTTTTCTTTATCAAGGAATTTGTTGATCAAATTCAACTGGCCGAGGAAGAGGAAATTATAGCAGCCATGCGGCTGATATGGGAACGTATGAAAATAATTGTTGAACCTTCCAGCGCCATAAGTTTGGCAGTGGTTTTAAAAAACAAGGATTTTTACAAAGGAAAAAGAATTGCATTGCTTCTTTCGGGAGGAAATGTTGATCTTGGAAAACTGCCCTTTTAATTAAATTGTATTTTTTAATTCAATCAGGAAAGAGCGTACGTTTTTCAATCGTTTTATCAACTCAAAATCTTCGTTTATTTGTTTGTGTTTTTCTCTCAAAATCTGTTTGGCACCAGCCAAAGTATAACCACGTTCCTTTACCAGATGAAATATTAAATGAAAATTATCCACATCGGCCGGGCTAAAAAACCGAGTTCCTTTTGCATTTTTTCGTGGTTTAATAATAGAAAATTCATTTTCCCAAAAGCGAATGAGCGATTGATTGACACCAAACATATTGGCCACTTCTCCAATAGAATAGTAAATTTTATCTTTTGGATGTTCCATCATTAACGTGAAGAATTTGCCACTGAATAATTCGCTTGTTTTATTATTTTGTCGTAATCATCAACATTCATATCATTGAAGAAATAATAGATTGGATTTACGCGATTTCCATTTTTATGCACTTCGTAATGCAAATGTGAACCCGTTGACAGACCTGTATTTCCAACAGTACCAATTATTTGTCCACGTTTTACATACGTTCCCTCTGCAACGATTATTTTTTGTAAATGGCCATAAATGGTCGAATAGCCATATCCATGATCAATCTGAATAATATTTCCATATCCATAGTTCGATTTATCGGCCTCTACCACTTTCCCATTGCCGGATGCATAAACAACTGTTCCGGTGGGTGCGGTAAAATCGACACCTTCATGAAAGATTTTTGTTTTATAGATTGGATGAATCCGGTAGCCGTAAAACGCCGAAATTCGGCCTTTGTATTTATCGCTAATTGGTTGAATTGCTGGTATGCATGCCAACATTTCTTCTTTATTTTTGGCCAATTCAAACACTTCGTCGTACGACTTGGATTGAACAACCAATTTATTGCTCAAATCGTCAATCATTTTGGTTGTGTTCATTACCAAATCCGAATTTTTATATCCTTTTAGTTTGGAATATCGGTCGGAGCCGCCCATTCCAGCTTCACGGATTTCGGATGATACGGGTTCGGCTTCAAAAATAACCCGATAAATATTATCATCACGTTCTTGCAAGTCTTTTGCCACCTTTTCAATGCGCGCTATTCTGTCTTGCAGAATGTCGTATTGCAACTTAAACTGCTCAATTTCGCGCGCTTGAATCAATTCTTTTGGCGAACTAAAAAATGTATAGGCAATGGTTAAAACCGCCGCTGAAAATACGAGACCCAATATCAAAGTAGGTACAAATCGAATTAAAAGGGACTTAAGCGTAGGCTTAATGAGTTCGTATTGTAATTTTTCAGTGTTAAATCGATAGGTTTTTTTAGCCATAAGACAATTCTTCTCTAATTTAATTTTCGGCAAGTTCGCAAATTTAATGATTTAAACTAAATTTGCTCTACTTTTGTGCCGATTTTTTCGGATGCACTTTTGTGGTTAAATCCCTCTCAAATACTGTTTTTTAATAAGTGACAGAACAATAATTATGATGAAAGCAACAGAAATTAGACAAAAATATTTAGATTTCTTCGAATCAAAAAAGCATAAAATCGTTCCCTCCGCTCCTCTTATAATCAAAAATGATCCTACATTGTTGTTTGTAAATGCCGGTATGAATCAGTTCAAAGATATTTTTCTGGGCAACTCAAGTTCAGAAGCAAAACGAATTGCCGACACTCAAAAATGCTTGCGTGTGAGTGGAAAACACAACGATTTAGAAGAAGTAGGACACGATACCTATCATCACACTTTGTTTGAGATGCTGGGCAATTGGTCTTTTGGCGATTATTTTAAGAAGGAAGCCATTCAATGGGCTTGGGAACTTCTTACGGAAGTGTATGGATTGAATCCTGAAAATCTTTACGTTACTGTGTTTGAAGGCGACAAGGAAGACAATACCGCTTTCGACCAAGAAGCTTTTGAATATTGGAAAAAAATAATTCCTGAAGCGCGTATCTTGAACGGAAATAAGAAAGATAATTTTTGGGAAATGGGCGATAGCGGTCCTTGCGGCCCTTGTTCAGAAATCCACATCGATTTGCGTTTAGACGAAGAAAAAGCAAAAATTCCGGGTAGAGATTTGGTAAACAAAGATCATCCGCAAGTGGTTGAAATATGGAATCTTGTTTTTATTGAATTCAATCGAAAAGCAAATGGTCAGTTGGAATCCTTGCCAGCAAAACATGTCGATACAGGAATGGGATTTGAGCGATTAACAATGGCTATTCAAGGCGTTCGCTCCAATTACGATACCGATATTTTTCAACCAATAATTCAAGCCATTGCCAAAGAATCGGGCTTTGTTTATGGCCAAGACCAGAAGCAAGACGTGGCCATGCGTGTAATTGCCGACCACATTCGCGCTTTGGCATTTACGATCGCCGACGGACAATTACCTTCGAATGTTGGCGCGGGCTACGTAATTCGTAGAATTCTTCGCCGTGCTGTTCGGTATGCCTATTCTTTTCTAAATCAAAAAGAGGCATTTATGTACAAAATCCTTCCTATTTTGATTGCTGAAATGGGCGACGCTTTTCCGGAACTTAGAAAACAAGAAAAGCTGATTACCAAGGTAATTCACGAGGAAGAAAATTCATTTTTAAATACATTAAGCACCGGAATACTGCGGCTCGAAAAAATAATTGAACAACTAAAATTAAATAAACAGAGTCATTTTTCGGGCAAAGATGCTTTTGAGCTGTACGACACATTTGGCTTTCCGTTTGATTTGACTGAGCTTATTGTTAAAGAAAACAATTTAAGCTTGCTCAAAGCCGATTTTGACAAATATATGTTGCAGCAAAAAGAACGCTCAAAGCAAGCTTCAGCGGCCGAAACCGATGATTGGGTAGTTTTGAATGCAAAGCAAAGCCTTGGCTTTGTGGGATATCATCAATTAAATACTCAAATTTCAATTTTAAGATACCGAAAAATACAAACGAAAAATTCGACAGCCTATCAGTTGGTTTTTGATCAAACGCCATTTTATGCCGAAAGTGGTGGTCAGGTGGGCGATACCGGTTTTATTGAAAACGAAAACGAAAAAATTGAAATTCTGGATACAAAAAAGGAAAACAACTTAATCGTTCACTTTGCAAAAACATTGCCTTCCAAACCCGAAAACATATTTCAAGCAAGCGTTGCTGGTGGAAAACGTTGGCAAACGGCAAACAACCATTCGGCTGCACATCTGATGCATAGAGCTTTGCGCGAAATATTGGGAAGTCATGTAGAACAAAAAGGCTCCTATGTGGATGAAAATTACCTTCGATTCGATTTCGCCCATTTTCAGAAAATGACCGATGAAGAAATTTTGAAGGTCGAAAATCATGTAAATCAAGCTATTTGGAAAAATAGTCCGGCAAACATTCAGACTGATGTTCCTATCAAAGAAGCTCAAGAACATGGAGCCATTGCCTTGTTTGGAGAAAAGTATGGCGACAAAGTTCGGGTGGTACAATTTGCCGAATCTGTTGAGTTGTGCGGTGGAACGCATGTGGAATCTACTGGTCAAATCGGCTTATTTAAGATTGTACACGAAAGTGCCATTGCGGCCGGAATTCGACGTATAGAAGCCGTTACGGGAGAAAAAGCAATTGCCTACTACAATCAACAAAGCCATGAACTGAATTTAATTAAGGACTTATTAAAAGGTCAAAAAGATTTGGCAAAAGGTGTCCATTCATTGCTGGAAGAAAACAAGCAATTGCAAAAGCAAATGGATGAGTTCAAACAAGCCAAAGCGTTTGAAATTAAAAAAGAGTTACTAGGTAAAGTACAGATTGTAAACGATATAAAGCTTATTGCCGAAACAATAGATTTAGATGCAAATACGCTCAAGAGTTTAGTATTTAGCCTCGTACGCGATTCATCCAAAACGCTTATTGCTTTAGGAGGAATACAAGATGATAAAGTAAATTTGACCATCGCACTTTCGCCTGATTTGGTAGAAAACGGCTATGATGCAGCAAAACTTATTCGCCTTGTTTCGCAGGAAATAAAAGGCGGCGGCGGCGGACAAGCTCATTTTGCAACCGCAGGAGGAAAAAATCCAAAAGGTTTGGAACGCGCTTATCAGTTGATAAAGGAACAAATAAATTTATGATAATTCAGTGAATATCAATAATTAAGAAATAAACAACAAAAGCCGATTGCTCGGCTTTTGTTGTTTTACACCCAATAAGTAATTTTTGAAAAGCCTATTTTGTAATAGCTGAATCTTCTTTTGAAATTTTCAATTTACTTCTCAACGGATTGGCATACAAATCGATAAATAGCTCTCGAACTCTTTCGGGATTCTCTCCCACTATTTCTATTGCCTTATTTATCCTTTCTTCAAAATAAGCAACCGTAGCTGAATCGTAAAACAGCTCATATTGTTTTGAATTGGTTGATAAATCGAAAGCGAAATAATTGCTCGGCCAGAGTTTGTAATTTTCGATAATTTCGTTGTCGATAAACGCAACTATTTGATTCAGATAGGGATTGTTTCCCTGATCCGAATCGAATGCATCGAGGACTTCGTTTACAGGCTGGCAAAAGGAAATATGTATGCCTCCTTTTTTTCCTAATATCCCATGAATAAGGCTTTCCATATCCTCATTGGGCGACTTTGTATATCCTCCTCCTTTTTCTTTGAAATAAATCTCTTTTACTTTTGAAGCATCGCAAGGTTCCCATTCGTACGAAATACTCACTGGGATTATATCTAAGCTTTGAATGGCCTGATCGATTTTATTTCCACCACTCGAAACGAGCATTTTCAGAACGCCGAGGTCGGTTTTGTCCACGCCATCTTTTGCTCTTCCTTTTCGATGAGCAATCCATATAGAACGCTTTTTTTCTTTCAAAGTATGATGAATGTAGGCGGATAAATCTTTCGCATTTTGAAGCATTTCTCGCGGACTTCCATCGCGAAAAACGGTAAACATTCTATTTATTCGACCCAAATCGTTCACAAAATCATTCACTATCAGATTGCTTCCAAACGAAATTTCGGAAGTCTCCAATCCTAAATCCACCAAAATAACCTGCAGCAAAGCCGAATCGAGTAAAATATCTCGATGATTTGCAATGTAAGAAACAGCTCTCCCATCGGCAATATAGCTCTCGCCTGAAAAACGAAGCCCTGTTGGACTTGTATTTTTCAATATCAACTTCAAACCCGTGTACATAAACAGTTTTTGAAATTCTAGAGAAGATTGAGCAGCCAACAGATCTTGCCTTAGTTTGGCGTGCATTTCTTTTGGAAAAGCCTTGTCGATAATGTGCTGAAAAGCCGGATTGTTAAGGATTCGCACCAAAGCATCGTGGACCTGAGCATCGTCGTAAGGTTCAATTCTTGAAAAATCTATTGTTGTTTTGTGCTTCATCTTCTATGGTTGTATTTTTTGTTTAAAAAATGTCTCTGTTATTTTTGAAAAGTATCTTCAAAAGCCACATTCTCATTTCGGTTTTGCGTTAATTTCTTAAGTCAAAAAAAACAATTGGTTTTCTACTATTTTCGGGGTATTTCACTCTTCTTATCTGCTCTTCGCTCACAAACTCAATCAAAGGAGCAACTCGAAGTTTGGCTCTAAAATGGTCCTTCAGTTGTTTTTCGAATTCTTCGGTTTGATTGAAACTCAGAACATTAATCCTGATCTCATCCGTACCTATCGAATTTGTAAACACCTCGACATAATAATCTTTTACAAAACCAAAATTTGCTAAGCTATTGTACAAAGCGGGTGGATAAAGAGATGTTCCTTTGTATTTTATCATTTGCTGTCGCCTGCCCAAAACCGGACCTATTCGCATGCTGGTTCTGCCACAGGAACAGCTTTCTGAATAATGATTCGCCACGTCGCCTGTTTTGAAACGTAATAAAGGCATTCCTTCAACGCCCAAAGTCGTTATTGTAACTTCGCCGGCTTCACCATCGGCAACAATTTGATTGTTTTCGTCCAGAAATTCGACAATAATCAATTCTGGATGATGATGGCCACCTTTGCCAGCGTGGCACTCTGTAAAAGCGGTACTCATTTCGGTCGAAGCATAGGTGGAATACAATTCGATATCCCATTTGGCTTTGATTTGTTGGGCTAATGTTGTCAGACTAAAATCGGAATTTCGCAAAGCTTCGCCAATACAAATAGCTTTTCGCACTGAAGAATTTTTGTAATCGATCCCATTTTGTTCGGCATATTCTATTATTTTCAATATAAAAGAAGGAACAGCAATAATAACATTGGCCTGAATGCGCATAATTGTATCCCATTGCAATTCAGGAATTCCGTTGCCTACTCTCACAATGCCGGCACCCAGTTTGCGTGCGCCTAAAAAATAGGCAAGTCCGGCCATAAATCGCCGGTCGATGGTGGTCATCAGTTGCATAGTGTCGTTGGCCGTAATGCCGGCCGAAGCAAAAGAAATGGCTTCGTTGTAGGCCAATCGATCTAAGTCTTTATCGGTTAAAGCAAAGGTAACCGGATCGCCCAAAGTGCCGGATGTAGTAATGTAGTCGATAATTTTGGTGCGAGGCACGCACATAAACTCGCTGTTTTTTTCGGACAAATCGGCTTTTGTGGTTACAGGTATAAGGTGCAGATCTTCGATCGTTTGAATTGCTTGAGGATGAATTCCATTTTCATGAAATAAGCGTTGATAGAAAGGAGAATTCTGACTCAGATAATGAATGAGTTCTCTTAATTTTTCCTCTTGAAATAATTTTATTTCAGTTGCTGATTTATATTCTATTGAAGGATTTAGCGTCATATTCAAATCGTTTTAATATAACTTATTTTAAGCGTATGAATTGCTTTAAATTGATCGTAGATTCGTTCAGAATCATGCTTTCGTATTTTAAACTGAAGTTTGCAATCGGCCTGAAAATCAGTTGATAAAGGATTTATATTCTCGTCTTTTAGAATCCGCATCACGGTATTCATTTCGGGATACTGAAACGCCAACTCATAAATATCTTCGATTTTTTTTTCAATTATTTGAGCATGCTCCAGAGCATCGTGAGCTGCCGCCCGATAGGCGTTGATCAATCCCGGAATGCCCAGCTTAGTTCCACCAAAATACCTTACCACCACAATCAACGAATTGGTCAAGTTGAAAGAAAGCAGTTGTCCATGAATAGGTTTGCCTGAACTTCCAGCAGGTTCGCCATCGTCGTTGATGCGCCAGCGGGCTTTATCGGCCCCAAGAATGTAGGCAAACACATGATGACGGGCATCAAAATGTTTTTTTCGAAGCTCTTGCAATTGAACTTTTACGTCCTGTTCATTCAAAACAGGAAAAGCATAGGCAATGAATTTGCTTCCCTTATCTTTAAACTCACCTGAGGAGGCTTCACTAAGCATTCGATAGCTATCTTCAAAAAGCATTCAGAAATCATATTTTTGGCTAAATTACTAAAGCTAAGTCGAAATTTAGAAAATAAATCACAATTAATAGCCATCTACATTATTTTCCATAAAGAAATGCGAATGGTAAGATTGAAAATTTCGATCTAAGAATGAGCGTACAGACCTAAAGAAAGGGAGTTCAACCTTTTTCCTATCAGCCAAGGTTACTGTATGAGCCATTTTATGAAATTTAAACCGACTACAATACAAATCAAAAAAAATTGTAATTTGCAGTTGTAAAAAAAATCAATGAATAAACTAAAGTACGTTTTGCTATTCGTGGCAGCTTTTTTAGGTTTTTCTGCTTTAAATCAAGCAAATAACAACACTGATGTACGCGCTGCTTTTACAAATAGTTCGGAAATAAGTGCTGTTCCTTTTTCTGAAACGGTAGGGTTTTATATTATTTTGCTGGTTATCGCCTTGATTATTTCGTATTTGATCTATCGATTGTGGATTCGGAGTTTAAATATCCGTGAACATGAATTAAGAGAGCAAGTAAAAGAGCGTACCATCGATTTGCAGCGAAACATGGATAAACTCTTGCAAGAAATTGTAGAACGCAAACGCATAGAAAATGCATTGATAGCCGAAAAAGAACGTGCCGATTCCGCAAACAAAAGCAAGAGTGAGTTTTTGGCCAATATGAGCCACGAAATCCGAACACCCATGAATGGGATCATTGGAATGACTGATTTGTTGAAACAAACTAGTCTGGACGAAAAACAAACCGACTTTGTTCGCACAGTTCAGCAATCGGCCTCTTCCTTATTGAATCTGATCAACGATATTCTCGATTTTTCGAAAATTGAAGCCGGACAGATTGATATAGAAGAGCTTGATTTTGATATCCATAAAGCCACATTCGAAATATTGGATTTGTTGAAATATAAAATCAATGAGAAAAAACTTTATCTGCGAACGCATCTTTCGCCCAATGTTCCACAATGGGTTTTAGGCGATAAGTATCGGTTTAAGCAAATTTTAACCAATTTGTTCAACAATGCCGTAAAATTCACAGAAGATGGTGGCATTACAATCAATATTTTTGTTGTGGACGAAACGCCTACACATACCAAGATTAAGTTTGAAGTCAATGATACCGGAATTGGAATAAACGAAAACAGCATAAAAAAACTGTTTCAGTCGTTTTCGCAAGTCGATTCATCCACTACCCGACTCTATGGAGGCTCTGGACTTGGCTTGGTAATTTCTAAAAATATTGCCAAACTTTTGGGTGGCGAAATGGGTGTAGAGAGTGAAATTGGAAAAGGATCGAGTTTTTGGTTTTGGATCAATTATAAGAAATCGCAACAAGCCCAACTCCGTCATGAGCCCATCGAAATTGTCGAAAAAGCAGAGCAAAGTAAACTTAGAATATTGCTTGCCGAAGACAATCCAATCAATCAAAAAGTTGCCCAGATGCACCTCGAAAAGCTGGGTCATACTGTTGAATGTGCAAACAATGGCAAGATTGCCTTTGAGATGTACACCAAAAACGATTATGATCTTATTTTTATGGACATTCAAATGCCCGAAATGGATGGAATTCAGGCAACAATTCGAATTCGAGAATTTGAAAAAGATATTCAATTGAAAAACCCGATTCGTATTATTGCGCTTACGGCCAATGCCATGAAAGGTGATAAAGAAGCGTGCTTGGAAGCCGGAATGAATAATTATATGAGTAAACCATTCAAACCCTCCGAATTAAATCAAGTCTTACAAGAAAATATCAATTTTTCGTAAGGTGGGCATTTTCATTTTTTAAATTTAAAAACGAGTTTCATGGAATACGAGAACCTGAGTTCGAATCGTAAAGCACTAAAAGTCAATTTGGATGATAGTATTTATGGCACTTTTGCTGAGATTGGAGCCGGACAAGAAGTTGCGCGCACGTTTTTTCAAGCAGGCGGAGCTTCTCGAACAATTGCCAAAACGATATCGGCCTACGATATGAAAGTGAGTGATGAACTTTATGGAAAAGAGCCCACAGGAAGATATGTTACTAAAAATAGATTGTTGAAAATGCTCAAACAAGAAGCCTCAGAGCTTTCTAGAACAATCTCAAAAGATACAAGAAAAGGAACACGATTTTTTGTTTTTGCAGATACCGTTACCACCATAAATTTTGCCAAAGACAAAGAAGGGCATGGCTGGATGGGCGTTCGATTTCAAATTGATCCCGATGGAGAATCAAATGAAGTAATTTTACACGTCCGGCTATTGGAAAATACCGCTGTTCAACAACAAGTGACTTATGGAATTTTAGGAACAAATCTGTTATATGCTTGTTTTTATTATTATCAATATCCCAATCAATTTCTACAGTCGCTCATGGATTCTCTTTCAGTGGATCAGTTGGAGATTAGCATGATCGAAATGCACGGACCTGAGTTGAATTACGTTGACAATAGATTGTTGGGCGTTCAACTGGTTAAAAATGGCATGGCACGTGCCATTATTTTCGATCGCCACGGCGAAGTGCAATCGCCCGAAGAGATGCTTTATAAAAAGAATGTTTTGGCTTTTCGAGGCAGTTTTCGACCAATTACCTTCGTGGGTTTCGACATGATTAAAAGCAGCTATAATCTGTTTAAAAAAGATGAAGATTACGAAAAAGACAATACGCTGGCTTTGTGCGAAATTACATTGAACAACTTATTGGCAGAAGAAGGAAAATTTTCGGAACAGGATTTTTTGGACCGGGTTGATATTCTCAATGGAATGGGGCAAAATGTGATGGTTTCGAATTACCGCGAATATTACAAATTGGTTTCCTATTTCAGTGATTTTAAAATTAAAAACCTTCGCATTGTAATTGGTGTTCTGACGCTGAAAAAAGTGTTAGACAAATCCTATTACAGTCATTTGAAAGGAGGCGTTTTGGAAGCATTCGGAAAACTATTTACCGATAATATGAAACTATATGTGTATCCGGCTTTGCAAAGCGATCATGAAAGTTTGATGGACTCCACCAATCTTCCAAGAAGTCAGGATTTGAACTTTATTTACAATTATTTGATTCAAACACGAAAAATTATTGATATCAAAAATGTGAACAGCGACAAACTACACATTTTTAGCAGCCATGTTTTGGAGCTTATTCATCAAAAAAATCCCGAATGGGAAGAAATGGTTCCTAAATACGTTTCGGAACAAATAAAACAAAAACATCTGTTTGGCTATCACGGCGATTAAATTAAAAATAATCAGCTTCTGCCCTATTTTCCTGCCCAATTATTTCTAATTAATTAGAAATCTTTCAGTAACTTTGTAAAATATTTACAAATGTTTTTCCTTCATCTAAGCAAAGAGAAGCAAATATGGAAAATTTTTTTCAGTACTTCAAGCACCAAACCATCGGGAATGATATAGAATACAACAGTCCGTTCGGCAAACAGAGAATGATTTATGCCGATTGGGTTGCCAGTGGTCGGTTGTATGGCCCCATTGAAGAAAAAATTCAACATCTTTTTGGTCCTTGGGTAGCCAACACACATACCGAAACCAGCGAATCGGGCACAATAACTACAAAAGCCTACCATCACGCACAGCAAATCATCAAGAAACATGTAAACGCCAATTCTGACGATGTTTTGATTACAAGTGGCAATGGAATGACAGGTGTTATCAATAAATTTCAGCGAATTTTAGGTTTTAAGCGATACGGCACCAAAGAACATCCTTTCAATAAGATTGAACAAATGCCCGCAGAGAAGCGCCCGGTCGTTTTTGTTACACACATGGAACATCACAGCAATCAAACTTCGTGGGAAGAAACCATTGCCGACGTGGTGGTATTGCAACCCAATGAAAACATGGAAGTGGACGAAAATGAGCTGTTAAAACAATTGGAAAAATACAAAAATAGAGAAATAAAAGTGGGGAGTTTTAGTGCATGTTCCAATGTTACGGGTGTTCGCACCAATTATTATAAATTGGCTCATATTATGCACGCAAACAATGGCTTATGTTTTGTCGATTTTGCAGCAAACGCTCCTTATGACGCTATAAACATGCATCCGCAAGAAGAATTGGAACATTTGGATGCCATTTTCTTTTCTCCGCACAAATTTTTGGGTGGTCCCGGTTCATCCGGAGTGCTCATTTTTAATAAGAAATTGTACTCGAACAATGTTCCCGACAATCCAGGAGGCGGAACGGTTGATTGGACAAATCCATGGGGTGAATATAAGTATGTGGACAACATTGAAGCGCGTGAAGATGGCGGCACACCCGGTTTTTTGCAAGCTATTCGCATTGCCTTGGCTATCCAATTGAAGGAAAAAATGGGCGTAGAGAATATTCACAGGCGCGAAGTCCAGCTCTTAGAAAGAGCATTTGATGGAATGAAAAAAATAAACGGTCTGCATATTTTGGCCGAAAATATCAAAGACAGATTGGGTGTTGTTTCATTTTATATGGAGGACATTCATTACAATTTGATCGTAAAAATTATGAACGATCGGTTTGGGGTTCAATTGCGTGGTGGATGTGCTTGTGCCGGTACCTATGGTCATTTTTTGCTGGGAGTTAGCCCCGAAAAATCGAGAGAAATTAGCCAAAAAATAAATTCGGGCGATTTATCAGGAAAACCGGGCTGGGTGCGCTTGTCGTTGCATCCCACCATGACAGATCAAGAACTCGATACCGTAATTGATGGATTAAGTCAATTGGCCAAAAATTATCCGGAATGGGCAAAAGAGTATGTTTATAAGGCAAAAACCAATGAGTTTAAACATCAAAATGAACTTTCGATAGACAAAGCCGAGACAGTAAAACCTTGGTTCAACTTTGATTAATTTCAAATATTCGTCCATGTCTAAAATATTATTTCTACTTTAGCGTAGAATAAAATTTCCTTTTTTCTAATACTACTTCCAGCTAGTACTTTACTCCTTTATTGATTGCTTTATTATTGATTTCAACAAACATCATTTCTATGAGATTTTGGAATCCATATCCGATGGCACGATTGCTTTTTCCCTTTTTGGGCGGAATTTTGCTTGCTCCATGGTTGAGGTTTCCGATCGCCACAACGATGCTACTCCTCTCTGTTTTCGGTCTTGCACTTTGCTTTTGGATGTTTTTTCTGAAAAAATACCACAGTTATCCTTTGAGATGGTTAAGTGGTTTTTTCTTAAACTCCCTACTATTTCTCATAGGAATTTTTAGTATTTGGGAAACGACGCCTACCAATAAAAAAGATCATTATTCCTATTTCAAACAGAACGATTCCTATCTGATTGAGATCAACTCAGCGTTGATAGAAACAGAAAAATCAATTAAAACAAGTGGTGAAATAGTGGCCATTTATTCCGCCGAAGATTCCGTTTGGGAAGCTTCTTCGGGACAAATTGTAATCTATTTTCAAAAACAAGAAAAAATTAAACTGAATTTTGGCGACAAGATTATAAGCACCGCCCGGCTCAATCCGATTAACAGAGTTCAAAATCCATACGCTTTCGATTTTCGAAACTATTTAGCTTTAAAGGGAATTTATCACCAATGTTATTTGAAAGACAAAGACTGGATTTTGGTTGAAACAGCTTCCAGATTTCATCTTTCCATTTTTGCACATAATTTAAGAAACAAATTATTGGATTTGTTGAAGAAACAGAACTACGATGAAAACACACATGCAGTGGCAGCAGCACTTTTACTTGGCTACGACGAATATTTGGACGACGAATTAAGGTCCAAATATTCGGGATCGGGAGCCATGCATATTCTCTGCGTTTCGGGATTGCATGTGGGAATTATCTATATGATTGCCAATTTCTTGTTGGGATTCCTGGTTCGAATAAAATACGGCGACACACTTAGAGTGGCACTCGTTCTGGGAATTATTTGGATTTATGCGATGATAACAGGATTGGCGCCTTCGGTGATGCGGGCTTCTTTCATGTTTTCATTTATCATTGTTGCTCAGGCTTTTCAGCGAAAAGGAAATACCTACAATAGCCTTGCAGCCTCTGCATTTATATTGCTATTGATAAATCCCAATTTTATCTACAATATTGGTTTTCAACTGTCGTATAGTGCTGTTTTTGCCATATTATTTATTCAACCCCAACTTTCTCAATTCTTAAAAATCAAAAATTCTTTTCTGAAAAAAATTGGCGATTTGATTACCGTTTCCATTGCTGCCCAATTGGGGACATTTCCTTTTGCTGTTTATTATTTTCATCAGTTTCCAAATTATTTTCTGCTTACCAACCTTTGGGTAATTCCATTGTCGTTCATTGTTCTTTGTGCCGGAATTGCTGTATTACTGATCGGTATTTCGGGCTTTTCATTGGGGTTTATAGGCAGTTTAAGTTCAGCAACGCTTTTTTATTCTGTGCGGATACTCAACAAAGGTGTAGAATTGATGAACAATCTCCCCTATGCTGTTTTGGAGAATTTGGTTTTGAGTCGCTTGCAGCTATTTCTACTCTATTTTATTGTCTTGGGCTTGTCGATGCTTTGGCTTTATAAGAAGAGAGAATGGCTGCTTCCATTGCTATTTTCTATGCTTCTATTTGTATCGGATTCCCTTTTGCAATCGATCATCAGCTCTGATTCAAACACATTTATCGTATATAAAACAACACAGTATTCTGCTATGGATTTCATCTCAGCTCAAAAAAATTTGCTTTTAGGCGATTCTGCTTTTATAAACGATAAACAGAAGCAAAAATTTGTTTTGAAGGAAAATCATGTAAAATCAAGAATTGAAGAATCGGTGGTTCAACAAACAGGCACAACACCTTTGTTGAGCGATTATCTGTACAAAGAGGACAATCTGATACTCTTTCAATCGCTTCGAATTCTTTTTATTGACAAGCAGCTTCCGCCAAAAATAACTCCCAAACCTTTGGAAATCGACTATGTGGTCGTTGCTAAAAACACCAAGATAAATCTTCCCAATTTGCTACGCCAATACCGTTTTAAATGCCTTATTTTTGATTCTTCCAATACTTGGTGGAGAATAAAAAAGCTAAAAGAAGAAGCGGCCAAATTGGAAATTGAAGTATGGGATGTGAACGAAAAAGGAGCATTTGTATTTGTAGAAAAAACAAGCCCATTGAAACAATTCAATGAGCTTGTTTATTGAGCATTGGAAGTAAATCTACTTTCCCGTTATTTTAAAAAGTTTTGATTTATTGTCTTGCGTAAAAAGGAGATAATATGTTTCGGTCGATTTAATAATTTCCGACGGAATCTCTACAGAATATTCACCACTAATTTTTCCGGCATTCTTTTCCCAAATTTTATTCATCTCTTTATCCAAAACCTGAACACTTACTTTTCCCTTGTTTTCGAAATGGGTGCCAACCGTTGTTTTTTCATCAGTGGAGTTTACGTTAAACATCTTTAAATTAAGTGGTTCGGAGTCTTTTGCTATTAAACCTTTCTCTTTGGCTTTTTCTGTTTCTTTCTCCAACGAAGAATTTGTGACATAGATGTGCTTTATAATTTCTTTTTTCCCGTCTGTTTTGTCGTCCACATCCAGGAATATCTCTATGTTCTTTCCATCGTTTTCCTCCTTTTTAATTTCATATCGAATCACTTTTACATTTCCATTTTCGTCGTGAAATTCTTTTATTTCTGTTGCGTTGTCACTAATAAAAATAGCGCCGCCTTTCATGGCTTCTTTGGGTATTCGCTTGATAATTATTTTCTTCTCTCCGTCAATCCCTTCTATTATTTTTAGGTCTTCATCGGTTCCAAAGAAAAAGGTATTTCCTTTTCGTAGGCTGTCCACATTCTCATTTATCATCATCAATGGATTGTGATGTTCGATGTGGAATTTTTTCATTTTCTCACTATTTCCCTTCAAATCCAAATCATTGAGTTCCGACATTGCTTTTTCAAGTTTACGCATGGCTTCCACATTCATTTTCATGCCACTGATTTCAATTTTCAAGTCTTCGAGTGCTTTTTTAAGCTCTTCGGTTCCTGCAAAATGATCATCGCTAAAAACAAATATTTGATTCCTGTTTTCGTTCAATATTTCTTCGTGCGAGCAATCTTTTCCGTTTACTTGCAGATGTTTGGCTTCCATTTCGAAACTCGTTTTCAATGCAGCAATTTCTTTTGCATTGGCGCCCGATTTTTGTTTTATTTCATTTACAATTTTGGAGACATCCATTCCCGGTTGGACAACAAATGCGGTATCAACAATTTTTTTATTTCCTTGTTCGTCCACCACTTCTATTTTCAATCTTACTTTCTTCTCCTCTTTTAGTTCTTGTGCATAAGAATAAAGTGTAATCAGGGTTCCCACGATAATAAACAATACATTCTTCAAGCTTTTCATAGTTTTTTGTTTTTTGTTATTACTCAGATGCAAATGTAAGTTCTCCAAGTGGCGAAACACCTAAACTCAGGTTAAAAAAGCTTAACGAAAGGTTAAAGTTCATTCCCTTATACACTTATTTATTAATTTTGAAACGATTACAAACAGTATGACACGAAAAAATCTTTCTTTGGTCATTGCGTTTGGTTTTCTGGCCTTAATCGGAATTATTTCCGTTCAGATGTATTGGATTCGATCGGCCTACAACCAGAACAAAATCCGTTTTGAGCAAAACCTAAACAAGGCTTTGAATCAGATTGCCAATGATATTTCGCGACAAGAAAATGCTTTTTTCGGACTTGATGCTCTAGATCAACTTCAGCTCGACAATGCAACTACGATTTTAAATGTTAGCTCCGACACCAGCGAAAATGTGATTTGGACTGCACAAAAAATCGATGACTCGAAAAATTTGGATATTCAGGTTTCAAGAATCAATGTTCCATCGAACAATAAAAAGAAAGACAAAAAAATCATTGTCCGAAATTTCGGAAATAACATCACAATCACACAAGAATTTAGGCTCGATTCATTGAAAGATAAAAACCATCTGGAAAGAGAATTGACAGTTTCGGCCATTACGATTCTGAAAAAAGACTCGCTGCTTTCCTTTTACCAATCGCGCATTGACTCTGTTCGAAATTTGCTCGACAAGAGCGATATCAATATATCAAACAAACAAAAAGATTTGAATAAGACGATGGCTGAATTGCTTCTTGACATTCAATCGGTTACACAACCTTTTGGCGAGCGAATACCAGCCGACAAACTCCAAAACAGCATTGAGCGCGCCATCAAACAATACGATTTGCCCAAAATTTATGCTTATGCCGTTACCAACGAAGATCATCAAAAGGTGGAATTCAAGACGGAGAATTTCACCTTGGACGATTTTGAAAAAGCCTATTCAATCTCACTTTTTCCTCAGTCATTTTTGCCACGTTCGGATAAATTATTCTTGATTTTTCTGGGAAGAAATCCGCTTTTAGAACAGATGATTTGGCCAATCAGTCTGGTTTTTATTTTTACACTTATCTTGCTTGCAAGCCTGCTCATCATTGTAAATAATTTGTTACATCATAAAAAGTTATCCGCCATAAAGACCGATTTTATCAACAATATGACGCACGAATTCAAAACGCCCATCTCTACAATTCAATTGGCCAGCGACTCGGTGATGAATGAACAAGTTTTGCATGAGCCTGAAAAGATTGGCTATTTTATTGGAATGATAAAACGCGAAAATAAGCGAATGAATGCGCTTGTAGAACGTATTTTGCAATTGGCGCAAATGGAGAAAAAATCTTTCGAGTTGGTAAAAACAGAAATTGATATCCATGAGCTGATAGAAGCTGTGGCCGAAACTGCCAAACTTAAAATAGAAGAAATTGATGGAAAATTGGCTCTTTTGCTGAAGGCAGAACAAAGCATGCTTTTGCTCGACGAAATGCATTTTACCAATATTCTATTCAATATAATTGACAATGCCATCAAATACAGCTCGCCACCATTGCTCATCGAAATTGAAACCAATATCAAAAACAATCAGTTTGTTCTTTGCATCAAAGACAACGGGCAAGGCATGTCAAAAGAAACGATGAGTCATATTTTTGATAAATTTTATCGTTTAACAGAAGGCAACGTCCATACGATAAAAGGATATGGTTTAGGACTTTCGTATGTAAAAACGATTGTGGATAAACACCATGGCCGCATTTTGGTTCGTAGCGAATTGGGCGTTGGAAGTAGATTTGAAATCCGCTTACCGCTAAAAATAAATTAGCAAAAATGGAAGAAAGAAAACGCCTATTTTTGGTTGAAGACGATTTGAGCTTTGGCTCTGTCTTGAAATCCTATTTAGAAATGCATCAGTACAAAATTGAATTGGTCATTGATGGGAAACTAGCTTTGGAAGTTTTTAAAAAAGGAAATTTTGATTTATGTATTTTCGATGTGATGCTTCCACATATAGACGGATTTCAGCTTGCAGAAAGCATAAAAAAAATCAATCCCAACATTCCATTTATCTTTTTAACGGCCAAGACATTAAGAGCCGACGAAGTGAAAGGATATCAATTGGGTGCCGACGATTACATCAAAAAACCATTCGATTCCGAGATATTGCTTTTCAAACTAAAAGCCATTTTAAACAGAAAAACCGATTCTTCTGAAAAAACAAATACGTTTCGACTCGGAAAATTTGTACTAAATCCGGAGTTTCGTGAGCTGATCGATCAACAAGAAAACAGCGTGCAAAAGCTCAGCCCAAAAGAAGCCGAACTCCTTCAGCTTTTCGTCGAAAACAAAGAAAAATTTGTAGCCCGCGAAGAAGCTTTGCGCAAAATCTGGGGCGACGACAATTATTTTACCAAGCGCAGCATGGACGTATATGTTACCAAATTGCGAAAATACCTCAGTACCGACACCTCCATCGAGATTTTGAATATCCATGGAAGTGGGTTTCGGTTGGTTTGTAGAAAATAAAATTCTTTAACACATTTCGCTTTCGAACATTTTTTTTTCTTATTTTAGATGCGCATAAAGCACAACTTCTTTTCTTTAAAAAGATCGCCCTTTATTTCACCCAATTTCTAATCCTAACCAATACCTCAAACCGTTTGGTTTTTCTGATCACCTATTATGAGATTTAAAATTCATTTTCAACTTAGCGGACAAAGGCAATGGATGCCTTTGAATAACCAGTATCCAATTAGCGCCTGGATTTACAAAATTTTAAATGCGGCAGATGAAGAATTTGCAAAATTATTGCATGATATTGGTTATCAGCTTGAAACAGGAAAGACATTCAAGTTATTTACCTTTTCGCGTTTAGAATTTCCAAGAAATACGATCCGAATTAAACCCGGAAGTGATCGAATGGAAGTGTGGGCAAGGAACGCATTTATAATTGTTTCATTTCATTTGCCACAAACTGCTGAGAAGTTTATAACTGGTTTATTCAAAGACCAACACGCTTTTATTGGTGATAAAATATCGGGAGTACAAATGCATGTTGAATCAATTGAAGTGATTAAAACAGATTTCCCAGATTGTGAAAAACTACAATTTAAAACAATAACCCCTCTAGTTTTAGGTATTTCGAAAGAAGAATTTAAAAATGAACAGTACACTCAACCTTTAGATTCTGAATACAAAGAAGTGTTTATCAAAAGTTTATTGGACAAACATCAGGCAATATTGCAAACCGGCTTTGAGCCTACATCCATTGATTTTAAAATTATCAAACTTTATACTAAAACCGCCATGCAAACAATCAAAGCCTTCACTCCTGCCGAAACAAAAGTAAAAGGTTATTATTTTGATTTTGAATTGAAGGCGCCAAAATCTATTCTAGAACTAGGCTTTAATGCCGGTTTTGGTAATATGAGCAGTTTGGGGTTTGGATATACCGAAATAATCTATTCAGAATATGAACGAGCAAGCAAAAATTAAGCGAATAATAAAATTTCTATTACTTCTTTCTAGCGATTTTGGACAAAACGTTGATGAAATAGCTGAAAAAATAAAAATTTCGCCACGGACGGTGTATCGATATATCGATAGTTTTAGAAATGCAGGTTTAATCATTGAAAAAAACAATAATGGCTTTTTGAAACTCGAAAAAAATAATTCGGAAACTAAATGTATACATGATTTATTCCAATTTTCGGAAGAAGAATCGTATTTGCTTCAAAAATCTATTCATTCTCTGAACGATGACAATCTGATTAAAACCAACCTGATAAGTAAACTTTATTCGCTCTATAATTCAGAAAGAGTTATCGATACAATTATAAAAAAAGAAAACTCTGAAATAATTTCTAAGCTTTCAAAGGCAATACTAGCAAAGAAGCAAATACGTGTTTTAAACTACCAATCGGCAAATAGCAACACCACAACTAACAGAGTTTTGGAGCCAATAAAATTTACTACAAACTTTGTCTCTGTTTGGTGTTTTGAGCCGCAAACAAAAAATACAAAACTTTTTAAAACTGCTAGAATAAACAATATTGAAGTGCTTAGCCAAGATTGGCAATTTGAAACTCAACATAAAATTGGTTTTATCGATTGCTTTAGAATAAGTAGCGAAGAAAAAATCCCTGTAAAACTTGAACTTAGCTTACGCGCAAAAAATCTGCTTATTGAAGAATATCCATTGGCAGAGAAAGATATTGCAGAGCTACCAAACAATTTTTTTATTTTCGATAGCTTTGTTTGCAATTTTATGGGAATAGGCAGGTTTGTAATGGGTTTAGCCGACGAAATAAAAATAATTGAACCTACAGAACTAAAAAATCATTTAAGTGAAAAAATAAATAAAATAAAATTCTAATTGTCAGCATTTGACAAATTGGGGTGGTATTTTTGGAAATTAAAGGAGAAAATATGATACAAGAAATAATAAATTTTATAGACTATTTGGAAGAGAAAAGCCCAGAAATATTTTCGGAAAATCTCGAATTAAAGGAAGGCATTTATGTTTTTCTTGAAAAAGAAGGTGATGAATTGGTGGTCAAAGAAGAAAATGTATTTAAAGTTGATAAAGATACTGAGCGTAATCATATTTATGAAGATTTTCTGGCTTTAGCAACAAACACAGAGATGCTCAATGCTATGAAAAGTTTTAATTCGGGTCCAAAAGTATATATTGCAATTGGTTCTCCATTTGGAATTGCATTAAACGGGAAGGCTTATAAGAATAGTGCCGAAAAAAAATTGTTAGAAGCCGCAGAAGCCTACATCAAAGCTGCGCGAAAATTCATGAACCGTGAAAATAAACAACATGAAGAATGGTGTAAAGAACTCGAGCTATTTGTGAAAACAAAAATGTTGAATTTTTTGGCAAGCGGCGAAACAAATGCAAAAGTAAAAGACCAATTTATGTTTTACTTTTTTATGAAAGAGCCGAAATTGCAAGATTATCAGGAAATACAGTCCCGTTTTTTAGCGGAAAAACTTTTCAATAAAGACAAATTTAATATTAAAAATATAAATGGAGATATTTTCGGAATTGCAGATAATTTGAGCGGCTTCAATGACAGTAAAGAATTTTTGAAACACAAAACTGCTCCGATTGAACTAAATTATCGCGTTAACGGCATTGAAGCTCAAAAACTTTTTCAATTTTTCAGTTTACAACAAAAAAACAAAATACTTCCAAATCCATTTCCATTGTTTGTAGATGAACAAGAATTAACAGGCGAAACCGTGAAATTCTATAAAAAGAATCAGAAAGCCGGACACAAGGAAATAGTAGAAGAACTTATTAATAAAAAGAAAGCTGATTTACAGAATTATTATTTAATCTATTTCAACAATAGAGAAAAAGGCAGCCGAATTGTGGATTTAGATTTTGTTTCGGTTTTTCGATATATAGTTGGGGATGTGAAATTGGAAGAACCTTTTCCTATTGGCGGAAAACTGAAAAGTCTGCCTATTTCTAATATTTTCGAATTTCAATTTCATGTATTAAATAAGATATTTAATAATCAATTAGTTACAGAAACAAAAGCAGGCGGGCTTTGGATAAAATATTTTGATGAAATGGATGTTGATGCAAAATATGGAAATGCAACAGAAACAATTGTCAATTTGTTTTATATGTATCGCAAATCGATTTACGATTATGTATATAAATCAAAACGACAAGCAATTACAGCTAAAATGTTCCATGATATGATGCAGAAAAGCATTATGGAGGATATTAAGCATGATAAAAAAGAAGACAAAGAATATCGAATAAAAGAAAAACTAAACATATGGTTTAGTCTTTATAATTATTTTGCAAACTCTATAAACAAAGAAAATATGGTAAACAAGACCCAAGAGCTTTTTGAAAAGCTAAAAACAATTGCCGGCTCCGAAAACAATTCGGAATTTATACAAAACGATAATGAATTTGCATTTGCGGCAGGACAATTAATTCGCACTATTCTAAATAAAAGCGAATCCGGAGAGCGTTCTCACGCAATGCTGGAGCCTTTTCTACAAAAAACACAATGTGAAAAACTAAAATTGTCGATTGCAAGAACATTTGACACCTATAAACATGCTTTTAAATTTTATCGCGGCGATTCAAATCGTTACGAATTCGATAAAATTATGAGTGATGTAATGGGTTATGAAACAAAAACCAATATGAAAGATCTACTCCCTATGATATTAGCAGGATATTTTTCAGAAACTATTTTCAAAAGAGATAAAAAAGAAGAAATAAAGGAATAATTAACAGTTCCTTAGGAACAAAATTATGGTAGAAAACCCCAAAACGAATAAAAAAAGAGCCGTAGGCTCGAAATTATGGTAGAAAAATAATCGTATTAGAAATCAGAGCCGTAGGCTCGACATTATAACATCTAAATAAAATTTAAAAAAATAAATATCATGACACAATTTAAAAACAGAGTATTCGGTGCAGCTATCGTAAAAGCTGTAAATTCAAATTACAATGCCGATTTTTCGGGACAGCCTCGAACATTACCAAACGGAACAGTTTATGCAACAGACAAGGCTTTTAAATACACAGTAAAAAACTATTTGAAAGATGTTTACTCGGGTGAAAAAATTTTCTATTTCAAAAGATTGAACGATGATTTCAATCCATTAACACTTGAGGATACCTATTTTAAAGTATTCAACACAAAGGAGGCAAAGGACAAGAAAGTTGTAGCCAAAGATATTCTAAGTTGTATAGATATTCGTCTGTTTGGTTCAACTTTCGCACTCAAAGGAAAAGGAGCAAGTATTGCTTTATCCATTCATGGTCCTGTTCAGATAAATCACGGAGTAAATATTTGGGGAGAGAACAATATTTTTAGTGAACAAATTACAGCGCCTTTCAGTTCACCAGGAGATAAAGACAAAGAAATGACTACCATAGGTCGCCAATCCAAACTCGAAGAAGGTCATTATTTGCATCATTTCTCTGTTAATCCAAAAAATATAGAGGAAGTTGTTGCGCTTGCCGGCGAAGGAGCCGATACTTTAACGGTCGAAGACATTCATAAATTGAAAGAAGCAATGCGTCGCGGTGCAACTTATTACGACAGTGCTTCAAAAGCAGGCACTGAAAACGAATTTTTTATTTGGGTTCAATTAAAAGAAACATCGAAATTGGTTTTGCCAAATTTCAATAATTTAGTTTTCATGGAAAATGAGAAACAAAACGGTAAAGTGGTTTTGGATTTGACAAAATTGAGTGAAGAACTGAAAAAACATAAAGAAGAAGTCGAATCAATAGAAATATACAGAAACGATGCTTCGATACTAATTAAAAATCAACCCGAAGATGCAAATATTTTTGGATTGTAAATTATTCCGAGCCGAACAGTCTCAATATAAAAGTCTCGTAGAGGCTACATTATGGCAGAGCAGTAGGCTCGATATTATGGTAGAAAAAAATTAATCGTTTAATTCAAAGTCCCGTAGGGACGATATTAAAAATATGGCAAATACATATACACAAATGAATGTTCATGCAGTTTTTTCGGTCTTAGGCCGCGAAAATTTACTGATTGATAAATTAAGACCGGAATTATTCAAATATATCTCAGGAATACTAAAGAACAGCAAACAATTTCCACTGGCAGTAAATGGATATAAAGATCATGTGCATATATTTTTCGAATTACATCCTACAACATCTGTTTCAGAAGTAATCCAAATTGTCAAAACAAATTCTTCCAAATGGATAAATGACAATAACATTCTTGCCGAAAAATTTAATTGGCAAAGCGGATATGGAGCTTTTACCTATATGCGTTCGCAAAGAAATGATGTGATAAACTATATCATCAATCAGGAAAAGCATCATGCTAAACGTTCATTTAAAGATGAGTATATTGATTTGTTGCGTAAGTTTGAAATAGATTATAAAGATGCCTATTTATTTGAATTTTATGATGATATATAATGTCGCCCCTATGGGGCTTTGACTTTATCATATAATTTTTCTACCATAATTTTGTCCCGCAGGGACTTTACAACATAAAATTGACAAAATGAATAAACTAATTTCTATAGATATATTTGCCGATTTCGGCATGCTTAAAAAGCCCGATACAAACGAACCTGTTTACCTCACATTTAATATGTTACATAAACCCGCATTATTGGGAATTTTAGGAGCAATAATTGGTGAAAGTGGATTCAAAACCAAGGGCGTTTTGCCAGATTATTATCTAAAATTAATAGATTTAAAAATCGGTATTCAACCTCTTAATCATGAACACGGTAATTATCAAAAAACGATAATAACCTACAACAATACAACAGGCATGGCAAGCCAAGAACAAGGCGGAAATCTTATGATTACTGAGCAAACTCTTGTAGCCCCTGCATATCGTTGTTATTTTCTTTTCGACTTGGAAAACGAAATACACCAAAATGCCGATGAAAACCTATCGAAATACTATGCCGAATATCTCCCCTATTTAGGCAAAAACGAGTTTTCTGTTTGGTGGAAAAATTATACGATTTATGATTTTAGCGAGTTTGAAGCAAATGATGTCTTTAAAATAAGTTCTATTTATATTAAAGACAGTCCGTTAAAAGATTCTAAAACAATTCAGGACTATGATCCTTTTTTTGATGAAAAATTAGAAGGTAACACGTTTTCATATTTTGAAAGACTTCCAATTGGTTATACAGATATTGGAAAAAAAACCTACCAGTATGAATATCGTAATTTTGCATTTACTGACTGGTCATTGGAATTGAAAACTAAAAATTCAAACTTGCTTTTAAATATCAACAATGACACAATTATACAAGTCTTTTGAGCAAATCAACAAGGATGAAACCTTAATGGTTGATTTTTTTAAAGACAAAATCGACTTATTTGCACATACGCACAAAAACAAAAAGTTTGAAACCCTTCACCAGCACATAAATGAGGTTCGGAAGTATTTTTTGAACTTAATAAAAGTAAACGATATCGAACCAATAATTGATAAAATAATTGATTCTATTTCAATCCAAAATGACAGAATTAAGGCTTATATAAAAGACTTGTTTTTTTTATCTATCGTTTTTCATGATTTCGGAAAAATAAATCCAAATTTCCAATCAGAAAGGATGCAAAACAATCTGTTTAGTAAAAATGATTCCATTAAGATTGGTTACGAACACTCATTCTTAAGCGCCTATTTTTTTATAAATTATTGTATTGATAAATCGGTAAAACTTGACCTTACTAAGGAAGAACGCATTGTTTTCTATGTATTTTCATTTTTATTTTCTATTCCTATCATCAAACATCATTCGGGATATTTAGAAAAAGATTATGATTTTTCGAAAGAAAAAATAGACAGTATCCATTTTTTAACTGAAATTCTTAATCTTAAAATATCAAAAGAACAATTACGAAAGTTTTTTGTTTATGAAAGTTCTGCGGATGAGCAAAATTTATGGTTTGTTTTTGAAAAGATAATTAAAGATAAAAACTTTAATTATTTTCCGCTTTTCGCACTTCTCAAACTCAACTATTCACTCCTTACCGCTTCCGATTATCTTGCAACATCAGACTATATGAATGACATTAAGTTGGAAACCGAAATTGATTTTGGTTTGATAACCAATGAAATGAAAAAAAGACTGATTTGCAATTTCGATAACAATGAAAAAACGCCATACAACGGGGTTTTAATAAGGGATTTAGACAAATATCTTTCGAAAAATATTGATGAATTATCGGAAAAGAAAAACGAAAATCTAAATTTTATCCGCCAAAAATTGGGGGCCGAAGTTTTAGTAAATATCGAAAACCACAAAAGCGAAAAAGTTTTTTATATTGAAGCACCAACAGGCGGCGGAAAAACGAACATGTCGATGATTGCCGTTAGAAAAATGTTGGAACTTCATTTAGAAATTAATAAAGTATTTTATGTTTTTCCTTTTACAACTTTGATTACCCAAACGGCAAAGGCAATAAAAGACACTTTTGGCTTGGATGATAATGAAATAGCACAACTGCATTCGAAATCCGGTTTTCAGGAAAAAGAATACGGAAGGGAACAAGATGCACATTACGGCAAAGAAAGACGTAATCAAATTGACAATTTGTTTGTAAATTATCCTTTTATATTGATGACACACATCAAGTTTTTTGATATCCTGAAATCCAATAAAAAAGACGCAAACTATTTGCTGCACCGACTTGCAAATTCGGTGGTAATTATAGACGAATTGCAATCTTACAATCCCGAACATTGGGACAAAATAAAGTATTTCGTTGCCCAATATTCAGAACTGTTCAATATCCGATTTGTAATCATGTCGGCAACTTTGCCTAAAATTGATGAGATAGAATTGTCCGACTATAAACCTAAATGCTTTGTTTCACTTATACCGGAAGCAAAAAAATATCTTCAAAACCCCAATTTTTCAGGAAGAGTTGAAATTAAAACCGATTTACTTTCAAAAACAATTGAATTGATCGTATTGGCGGATTTGGTTTTTGAAAAGTCAGAAAAATATGCTCAAAACAGAACCGATAATTTTAATGGCAGTGTTTACACCATCATTGAATTTATTTTTAAAAAATCGGCAAGCGCGTTTTATGACTTAGTTACAACAAGAGAAAAGTTCTTCGATGAAATATTTGTCTTATCCGGAACTATCATTGAACCGCGTCGAAAATACATTATTGAATACCTTAAGGACGAAGAAAACCGCAAAAAGAAAATACTATTAATCACCACACAGGTTGTTGAAGCAGGTGTTGATATCGATATGGATTTGGGGTTTAAAAATCGATCACTTCTGGACAGCGACGAACAATTGGCCGGGCGTATTAACAGAAATGTAAACAAGCAAAATTGTGAATTGTGGCTTTTTGAACACGATACCCCAAAATCAATTTATGGGAAAGACCTAAGATATGAAGCAACTCGAAAATTTGATATTGA
Organism: Bacteroidales bacterium; assembly: GCA_003445975.1. Classification (GTDB taxonomy): domain Bacteria; phylum Bacteroidota; class Bacteroidia; order Bacteroidales; family UBA12170; genus UBA12170. The sequence continues at coordinate 2,811 of DMBV01000036.1, read as the reverse complement.
TTTTATAAAAGAAATTCTCACAAAAAAAGAATTTGAAAAGTTATACAAAAAGGTTTTTGAACAAATTGAAAAGGATAATAATTCAGCATATAATAAAGGATTAAAAGAATATTTGGATAATTTCAAAAGAATTGATTTCAAAGGCATTCAGATGGATTTCAAATTAATTGACAGTGAAAACGCAAGTATTTTTGTTCCAATAGATATTGATGTTTTGTGTTATACAGCCGTTGATAAAAATACAGATAAAAAAAGAATTGAAAATAATTTTACAAATAATGAGATTAGATTTATTGAACAAAACAATTGTTTTTCCAATGAAAACAAAGTTTCAGGTGAAAAAATATGGAGTTTATATATTTCATTCATTCAGGATAATACAAAAAAATTCTCGGCTGACATAAAAATATTAAATGGAATAATGTCAAAATTTGTTTTTTCAATATTTATAAAAAAAGCAAACGATCTTCAAAAATATTGTAAGTTCAATGAAGAAACAGGCAATTATAAAAATTATCAATATTATAAATTCGAAAAAGAATTCACAGGCGAAGGTAAAATTTATGATTTATTAAGCGGAATTAATGAGAAATTATTGGAAGAAGAATTAAAACAAAAATTTGAATTCATATAATAAATGCATCTCACCGGAACCCACATAAACTATTATTTCGTTTGCCACAGAAAACTTTGGCTTTTTGCCAATTCCATACAAATGGAACACACTTCGGATTTTGTGGAAGAAGGAAACCTTATTCATGAAACCGCTTATCCTGCACGCTCTTCAAAATATCAAGAAATACAAATAGAAGGTATCAAAATAGATTTTTATGATGCCAAAAACAAAGTGATACATGAACTTAAAAAATCGTCAAAGCTACATCAAGCACATCTTTGGCAATTAAAATACTATCTTTATGTTTTCGGCAAAAACGGAATCGAAGGTGTAAGTGGAATTTTGGAATACCCCAAAGAACGAGAAACTGAAGAGGTGTTTTTATCGAGTATCGATAAAGAAGAAATCGCAGTTATTGAAAAGAATATAACTGAAATTATTTCTTCCAATACCTGCCCTCCTATCATTAACAGTTCATACTGCAAAAATTGCTCGTATTACGATTTTTGCTATGTTCAAGAGTGAAGTGATAAAGTAGTAAAGCGAACGAAACACCATTTTGGCTCAAATTGTTTGAATAAAGCAATAAAACGGTCCCGGAAAAGTTAGCCGGGATAAAACAGAAAACTTTTGAAATTATAAAAACAGTGTCACAATAAAAAGGTTAAAAGAAAATGAATGAATTTAAAATTAAGAAAAAATATTATTTCATTCACAACTTCACTCTTGAATTATGAAAAAAGCTTACTATTTATTCAACCCGGGAAGATTATCGAGAAAAGATAATACCTTAAAATTCACTCCAATTGACGAACATGGAAATGAAGAAAAGCCTCGTTATCTGCCAGTTGAGCAAGTTGATCAGCTTTTTTGTTTTGGTTCGGTGGATGCCAATTCGGCTATGTACAATTTTTTGGGGAAGAACGAGATTGCTGTTCATTTTTTCGATTATTACGAAAATTATACCGGCTCGTTTCTTTCGAAAGATTATCTACTTTCAGGCAAAATGCTGATTGCTCAAACCGAACATTATGCTAGCAAATCAAAACGAATCGAAATTGCCAAAGCTTTTATTGATGGAGCAAGTTACAATATGCTTAAGAATTTGAAATATTATGATAATCGCGGAAAAGATTTGCAAGAAATCATTAATAAAATGGAAGATTTACGAAGCAAAATTGAACATACAAAAAAAGTGGATGAATTGATGGGCGTGGAAGGAAATATCCGAATGCACTACTACGATGCCTTTAACCTTATTTTAAATCATTTTGAAATGGGAAACAGAACCAAGCAGCCGCCAATGAATCCTGTTAATGCATTAATATCTTTTGGCAATATGATGTGTTATGCACAAGTACTTCGAAGTTTGCATCAAACACAACTAAACCCCACCATAAGCTATTTGCATTCGCCCGGCGAAAGGCGCTATTCGCTGGCTTTGGATATAGCAGAAATATTTAAGCCAATATTGGTTGACAGAGTAATTTTCAAAGTTCTAAACAAAAAAGAAATTCAAGACAAAGACTTCGACATACAGTTAAATAGAACCGTTTTGAAAGACAATGCGCGCAAAACCTTCATCGAATCGTTTGAAAGCCGACTCAACGAAACCATAATGCATCGCAGTTTGAAAAAGAAAGTAAGTTATAAACATCTGATAAAACTTGAAGCTTATAAATTACAAAAACACTTATTGGAAATGGAAACATACAAACCATTGAAAATATGGTGGTAAGAACAAGAGTTAGAAATAAAAAAATACACCTCACAATTTCACACTTCACCGCTTGAATAATGTATATAATAGCAGTTTACGATATAGGCGAAAAACGGGTAGGCAAAATGCTAAAACTTATGCGTCAATATTTAAATTGGATACAAAACTCTGTTTTTGAAGGAGAAATAACAGAAATTCAATTAAAAGTATTGGAAGCAAAAGCTAAAGCAATCATGGATTATAAAACCGACAGTTTAATATTTTTCAAAAGCCGCACTGAGCAATGGCTTGAAAAACAAGTAGTAGGGAAAGAAAAGAGCAATTTGGATGTGTTTTTATAGTTGTCGATGAGTACACGAAAGAAGAAAAAGCAACTATACTCCTACTTATTTTAAAAGCAAATGTTCTTTGACTTATTGATATTCAGATAAATAATCTAGTTGTCGAAACTCCGGAAAAACCAAGGAATTAGCTA
>DMBV01000129.1 GCA_003445975.1 Bacteroidales bacterium | reverse complement strand
CCTTTTCCGTCGTGTGTGATGGCCGAAAAAACAGGACAAAAGTTGCTCAATAACAGCACATTTAGGTTTGCTATATGAATGGATTCTATTTCGCCTACAAAACCAAAATCGATGTCGGAATTTGATTTTTTATTTGCCCGTATGCTGTTCAAATCGGCACCACTCAAACCAACAGCATTGCATTGGAGGCTTTGAAGTTCGGCCACTACGGATTTATTTATCAATCCGGCATAAATCATGACTACGATTTCAAGATTTTCGGCATTGGTAATTCTTTTTCCGTCAATCAGTTTTGGTTTGAGTCCTAATTTTTCGCTCCATTTTGTTGCACTCTTTCCGCCACCATGGACTAGAATTTTAAGATTTTTGTTTTCAGAAAACATTTTCAAAACACTTGACAATGTTTCTGGTTTATCGAGTAAATCACCGCCAATTTTAATTATATCCAATTTTTGTTTCATTACGATATGGAGTTTAATTTACAGACTATCATTTGGTTAGAATTTCATTCAATGCAAATAAAAAAGGCTTTAAGTCGTCGAATTGGATAGTCAGTGGCGGCAAAATTCGAAGCAAATTGGCATTGGCCGAAGAGCCGGTAAAGATGCCATAATCGAACAGCAGTTCTTCTCGGATTGATTTGGCGGGAAAATCAAATTCAATACCAAGCATCAATCCTTTTCCTTTTAATTTTTTTATCTTTGGGAGCTTGCTTAGTTCGTCCGACAATTGTTGGCCAATTTTCTTTGCATGCTGAATCAAATCTTCATTTTGAAGTGTATTTAAAACAGAAATTGCCGCTGCACAAGCCAAGTGATTTCCTCCAAAAGTGGTTCCCAGCATTCCGTGTTTCGATTCGATTTCGGGATTTATCAACAGTCCGCCTATTGGAAAACCATTTCCCATTCCCTTTGCAATACTGATAATATCGGCTTTTATGCCTGCTGATTGATGTGCGAAAAAATGCCCGCTACGCCCATAGCCGCTTTGTATTTCATCGGCAATCAACACAATATTTTTTTCTTTACAAAGTTTCGCTAGCAGCTGTAAATATTCTTCCGAAGGCATATCCAAACCGCCAACGCCTTGAATTCCTTCAAAAATGACTGCAGCAATATTTGGGTCGTTCAGGGCTTTTATCAGTGCTTCGCTTTGATTCAATTCAAGGAATTCAACTTCAAATTGTTCTTTATTGAGTGGTGCGGAAAGTTTTTGGTCGTCGGTAACGTGAACAGCCGCTGCAGTTCGACCGTGAAAACTATTTTTGAAGGCGATAATTTTTTTCTTTCCATTGTGAAAAGAAGCCAGTTTCAAGGCATTTTCATTTGCTTCGGCACCCGAATTGCACAAAAACAAATTGTAATCGTTGTAGCCACTTTGTTCGCCCAATTTGGTTGCTAAGTCTTGCTGAATGGGCATTTCGACAGAATTGGAATAAAATCCAATTTTTTCTATTTGTTTCTGAATTGCCAAAAGATAAGCCGGATGTGCGTGCCCAATGGAAATTACGCCATGGCCTCCATACAAATCGAGGTATTTACGATTCTGATCGTCCCAAAGAAAGATTCCTTCGCTTTTTACGATATTGATTTTGTAGCGTGGATAAACATCAAATAAGTTCATGAGTAGAAAAATTTTGATTTGTTAGAAGTTATTTGCTTTTAAATTTAATCCCAGCGTTTCGTCCAAACCCAACATCAAATTCATATTTTGAACGGCTTGACCGGCAGCTCCTTTTAGCAAATTATCGATTGCAGAATGTATCAAAACTTTGTTTTCTATTTTCTGTACCTGAATCAAGCAATGATTTGTGTTCACAACTTGTTTCAGATTCAATTCCTGCTCTGTAAGATGAGTAAATTTAGCATTGCTGTAAAAATCGCGATAAACTTTTAGAAGGGCTTGTTTTTCAATATCCAAAGTGGTGTAAATAGTTGCAAAAATACCTCTTGTAAAGTCGCCACGATATGGAATAAAGTTCAATTCCAAAGAATTATTTTTATAGAGTGTATAAAATTGCTCTCGAATTTCAGCCAAATGCTGATGCGTAAAAGCTTTGTAAACAGAGATATTGTTATTTCGCCAAGCATGAGCGTTTGTGGTTGTGAGATTTTGCCCGGCACCTGTTGATCCGGTTATTGCTTGAATATGCAATTCGTTTAGAGTAGAGTTCAATTGCAACAAAGGAAGTACAGCTAATTCGATGGCGGTGGCAAAACAACCGGGATTGGCCACGTTTTGTGCTGCGATAATCTCTGACTTATTCAGCTCTGCCAAGCCATACACAAACTTTCTGTTTTGAAATAAAGCATTGTTTTCTAAGCGAAAATCGGCACTTAAATCAATAATTTTGGTGTTTTCAGAAAAATGATGTTCTTCCAAAAAGCGCCTAGAATGACCATGACCCAGACTTAGAAAAACCAGCTCAGCCTGAAGATTTACTTTGTCGGTAAAAACCAGATCTGAATAGAATAAATCCTGATGAACTAAATTTACCTTTTGTCCGGCATGGCTGTGGCTAAAAATAAAATCTATTTCTACTTGCGGATGGTGAATCAATAGCCGAATAAGTTCGCCTGCTACAAAGCCACTTCCGCCAACAATTCCGATTTTTACCATTGTGTGTTGGGATTGACTTTGTTGTAAATACGCAGGGAATTGGCCATTATTTTGGTAAATCCTTTTACATCTTCGCCATTCCAATCGCGATTTGTTTCGCCATAAGAGCCAAATGCCGGATTCATCAAATCATTTTCGGATTTAATTCCTAAAATAACAAAGCGATAAGGATGAAGTTCGACACTTACTGTTCCTGAAACACTTTTTTGGGAATCTTCCAGAAATGATTCCATGTTTCGCATGACAGGATCGAGATATTGTGCTTCGTGAATAAACATTCCATACCAGCTCGAAAGCTGTTCTTTGAATTGAAGTTGCCATTTGGAAAGCGTGTGTTTTTCTAAACTATGATGCGCTTTGATGAGAATGCTAGCAGCTGCCGCTTCAAAACCTACTCGGCCTTTTATTCCTATAATTGTGTCGCCCACATGCGTATCGCGACCAATGGCGTATTCATTTGCCATCTTGTCCACTTGCTGAATAAGCTCAACCGGATTCATTTTTTTTCCATTCAGTGCGCCAACTTCTCCTTTAAAAAACTCAATTTCAATAATTTGCGAATCGGTTCTTTGAAGTTGGCTCGGAAAAGCCGATTCGGGCAAAGCCAAATGAGAAGTGAGTGTTTCTTTGCCTCCAACACTTGTTCCCCACAAGCCTTTGTTGATGGAATATTCGGCCGTAGCATGACTCATTGTAAATCCATTCTCTTTTAAATAGTCAATTTCTTCTTTTCTCGAAAGTTTTTTATCGCGTATGAGTGTAATGATTTCTATTTCGGGAGCTATTAACTGAAATATCAAATCGAAACGTACTTGATCATTTCCGGCTCCGGTACTTCCATGAGCAATGTAGGCAGCTCCAATTTCCTTTGCATATTGAGCCAAAGCAATGGCTTGAAAAACGCGCTCAGAACTTACCGACAAAGGATACGTATTGTTTTTAAGCACATTACCAAAAATCAAATATTTGACGATGTGTTGATAATAATCGATGGTTTTTTCGAGAACAACATGATCGATTGCGCCCAGTTGAAACGCTTTTTCTTCCAGAATTTTCAACTCAGAGGCCGAAAAACCACCTGTATTCACGATGGCAGAATAAACGTTCATCTGCTTTTCTTTGACTAAATATTTGAGACTGTATGAAGTATCCAATCCTCCACTAAAAGCCAAGACAACTTTATTGTTTTTCATGTGTTTATAATTTTATGTTTCGGCCACATGGAACATCCACTATAATCATCCTCCTGTGTGTCAAAATTGTTTTGTCGTGGATGTTTCATTTTATCAAATTTTGATTAATTACGACTGGAAATGTGAATGGGCAATGCCTTAGCGTTGCGATAAAAGAAACTTAATACGGGATTATCTCTGGCTTTTAATTGAATTCGTTTTTTTCGATCAGAGATAAATCTTTTAAAATCCAACCAAATCGCTTTTTGATTTGAATTTTGATTGTTTTTTTGAAGCGTTGAGGGATCGCAAACCATTCCGGTACACAAACACATACTTCGTTTGGTGCGAAGGAGAATATCGTGGTTTACGCAACTTTCGCAGCCTTTCCAAAAAGTATCGTCGGTGGTTAGTTCGGTGAAAGTAACCGGTTTGTAACCTAGTTCTGAATTTATTTTCATAACGGCTAAACTGGTAGTGATTCCAAACAATTTTGCATTGGGGAATTTTTTTACTGATAAATCGAAGATGGCACTTTTGATATCTCTGGCCAAGCCGGTTTTGCGAAAATCGGGATGAACAATCAATCCTGAATTGGCTACAAATTTTTGGCCTTCCCAACTTTCGATATAGCAAAAGCCTACGACGTTCTGGTTTTGAATAGCAATGACTGCTTTTCCTTCCGAAATTTTCTTGCCAATGTATTCAGGTTCACGTTTTGCAATTCCTGTTCCTCTTTTTTTGGAGGCTTCTTCGATCATATTGCATATTTCAGCAGAGAATTTAAGATGGCTATTATCGGCCACACCAATGGTAATGTTCATGTTTGTACAAATGTTTATTTGATTAAAAAATGTGATGAATACTGTTTGTCGGTAGAAGCAGAGTGCGTAACTCCGCAAGAATAATTATGCCCCGAACGGGCGTCTATAGCTTCTATAGGTAAACAAGGGCATACTTATACAATCTAATCGCAGAGCTTGCAATTTAGGATTGGAATATGTAAGTGTCTTGTTCATTGGTGGGCAAAAGTAAATATAATCTTGACACAAACAAGAATTATTTGTATTATTATGTAATAAAAATGCATTTTTATACAAATGTTCTAAAAATGAAAATTTATCGACATTTGCTTTCTATTTCCCATAAAAAAAGCCGACAATACATCGGCTCTTTTTCAACTAGTTGAATGAATAGATTCGGATTTATTCATTTATAAAATCTTCGTACGGTTTTAGAGTCAGATTTTTAATTTTAGCTTTTTTCTTAAGCTTAGAAAAGTCTGCTTTTGCTTGTTCAAACCGCTTTTCGATCATTTCCAAATTGTCGATTTCATTGCTCGAAGGTTTATCGTAATTGGCCACGAGTTTGCTATATAAATCGGCCATTTTTTCGCGCAATTGCGGCTCGGCCGAACCCACATAATTGTCTCCGCTTGTAATCACCAGGCTTTCTTTTAATGCATTCAAAGCAGTTGCAGTTTTATTATCTTTCTCTTTCACAGCCTCATAGAATGCGTCTAATTCATATACCAGATAAGCAAGTTCTTGAGTCATATTGTACAATTTCATTGTAGTTTTGAACTGCAATTCTCTGTCCTGACGAGAAAGATTGGCATGTTTGTCGTAAATCAAATCGAATTTGTGTTCAAATACCTGATTGCCTTTGGTAATGACAGCTTTGTAGGTTCCGGCTTTTACACGTGGCGAAGCAAATCCACCAAAACTAAAGGTTTTTCCTTTTGCCACCTTGGGCTGCTTAATCGAATACGACCAATTTACGATATTGATGCCTTTTGATTTTCCTGCTCCAAGTGTTGCAATCAAATTATCATTCATATCTTTTATTTCCAGAGTCATTTTACCAAAAGTATGACGTTTGGGCAGAAGATATTTAATCTGAGCTGCAGAACTAGGATTTTGTCCAACAAATTGTGTTTCCGTTCCAAAACTCACACCAAACCCACTTTGATCTTTCATTACAGTTGGTTTGCTTGCAAAAAAGCGAACTTCTTCGGTGAATATTTGAGGTGTTATTTCGCGCAATGGCGATATATCGTCGATAATGATGATTCCTCTTCCATGCGTTGCGAGAACCAAATCGTTGGTTTGTTTTTGAAGTTCGATATAATGAACTGCAACCGCGGGCATATTTTGGGTAAATTTCGCCCAGCTTTTTCCTCCATCTAAAGTGATGTACAATCCAAATTCAGTACCAAGAAACAATAAATCTGGATTCACAAAATCTTCTTGAATATTCCGCGCAAAACCATTTATTTCGTTCGTAACAATGCTTTTCCATGTCTTGCCAAAATCGCTCGTTTTAAAAACATACGGATTGAAGTCGCCGGTGGAATGGCCTTCAAAAACAACATAGGCTGTTTCTTTGTTGTGCGAACTGGCTTCAATATGATAAGCCCAAGTGTATTTAGGCAAACCCACAATATTGGCTGTGGTGTTTGTCCAGTTTTTTCCACCATCGGTAGTGAGTTGAACATTTCCATCGTCGGTGCCAACCCAAATAATGTTTTCGTCTAGTGGCGACTCAGCAATACTAAAAATTGTAGTATGATTTTCGGCGCCGGAATTGTCTTTCGATAATCCACCGGAATTTACTTGCTCTTGTTTGGCTTTATCGTTGGTTGTTAGATCAGGAGAAATTATTTTCCAAGTATCTCCCCTATCTTCCGATTTATGAAGAAATTGGCTTCCAATATAAAGTCTATCGGCTTGAAGTTCACTTAGGGCTATTGGTGTATTCCAATTGAATCGAAATTTTGGATTCCCTTTTGCTGGCAAAGGTTGAATGGTTTTTACCAATTTATTCTCCACATCAATGCGCCAAACATTTTCCGCTCCTTGCATTTCGGAATAGACAATGTTTTTTGTAGGATGTTTTAGAACACGAAAACCATCGCCAGCACCCACCGAATTCCATTCGCGAGCAGCAACGCCGCCATCGGCCGAAGATGGGCCATACCAAGAGCCGTTGTCTTGCAATCCGCCATAAACATTGTATGGTTCGGCATTATCCACACTTACATGATAAAACTGAGAGAGTGGAAGATTTTCGCAAATTTCCATGGTAGTTCCCCCATTCCACGAACGATAAACGCCGCCATCAGTTCCTACATAAAGTCTTTCGGAATCTTTGACATCGAATACAATATCATGAATATCGCTGTGCATATTTCCAAGGTTTTTGAATGTTTTTCCGCCATCTCTGGAAATGGAGCCTGATAATCCGGCTTTGATCACAACATCTGAATTTCGTGGGTCAACAACAATTTTGGAAAAATAAAAAGGCCGAACAGTGATACCGAAATCGTTGTTCAATTGTTTCCAATTTTCGCCGGCATCATCACTGCGATACAAACCTTTTCGCGCATCTTCTTCGGCTTCAATTACCGTATAAAGAATATTTGGTGATGACGGCGCAATCGCTATTGCTAAACGGCCAAGTTTCCCTTGTGGAAATCCTGTGTGAATTTTATCCCATGTTTTACCGGCATCCATCGATTTATACAAACCACTGCTTTCTCCGCCCGATTCAAAAGACCAGGCTGTTCGACGAAATTCCCACATGGAAGCATAGAGAATATTTGGGTTTTTGGGATCCATTGCCAGATCGGCGCAACCGGTTTTTTGGTTTACGTAGAGTATTTTTTTCCAAGTTGTTCCGCCATCGGTCGATTTAAACACACCTCTTTCCTCATTGTCGGACCAAAGTGCGCCCAAAACGGCCACATAAATCTCGTTTGAATTGGATGGGTTTACGATGATATTTGCAATTCGCTCCGATTTTGAAAGCCCTATTTTTTTCCAATTTGCGCCACCATCCATCGACTTATACAATCCATCACCAATGGAAACGCTATTGCGAGTCCAGGTTTCGCCGGTTCCGACATAAATAATATTATCAGGATTGTTTGGATCGAGCGCAATTGCACCAATTGATTGGCAATAATCGTCGAAGATTGGATTGAAAGTGGTGCCGGCATCGTTCGATTTCCAAACGCCACCACCTGCAGTACCAACATAAAGTATGCGTGGGTTTGATGGATGAGTTTCCAAATCATTGATCCGGCCACTCATCAACGCAGGACCAATGTGACGTGCTCTTAAATCGCCAAATAGATCGTTTGCCGAGATGATTTCGTTCGATTGAGCAAAGGTGAGCAATGGCCACAATCCGCCACTGATAAGCAATATAAAAATGAACTTTTTCATGAGTTAGGGTTTGGTTTAAAATAAAAAATCCCCAACAAACAGATTATTGGGGATTTAGAAGATGATTATTTATTCTCTTGAGGATTTGACACTTCCTCGGGGAAACTAAATTCTTTCGGGTCAATTTGTGGATTCAACTCTATTTTGTCGATGGCAATTGTTTGTCCTGCCTGACCTTTTAGACCTTGAGTAAGCGAATATGGAAAATAAACGCCACCAACTTCTTGATAATCGCTAAATTTAGCTTCAGAAACTTGCCCTTTCATTGGCCCTGATTTGATTTCGGATTGAACAATCAGCGGAACATAGTTTTCGGCATCAAAGAAATAGTACGAAACATTTTCTTCTTTCACACCATCAACAAGTATTGGGTTTTTCGTGAGTTTTATTTTAAAAGTTTCAACCCCGTCGATTGTTTCTTTGCCCAAAAATTCAGCTTGATAACCTTTCATTCTGTAGTTCAGAAATGGATCGGGAAAATCATTTTTCTGAAGTTTCATATTATCGGTGGTTTCTTGGTCGCCTTTTTCTGCTTTTTGTGTCATAAAATTGGTGCTCCACAATACTTCGCCATCGAAGACGCCTTGTTTAATGGTTTTTCCTTGAAAATTGATTACGGTCATTTGTTTGCCACTTTTCAACTGAATGATTTCCAACGGAATCACCATTCCACCTTGATTGATTTTGGCAATCATTTTCATACCTTCAATGCTTTTCCAGTTTGCAATGCCTCCGGAATTCTCAAAATATTTTGCGATAATTTCGTCGGCTGTTTGCGCATAGCTTTGTGCAGAAACAACCAAAATAAAGGCAAGTAATAATAATTTCACTGTTTTCATAAATTTTAATTTTAGATAATATGATGATTAGATACACAAAGGTTAAAAAGGTTTCAAATAAAACCTAGTTTTTAGTTTTATTTAACAGTCGCAAACTATGTTTTAGTGAGCTACATAGCATAGGCTTGTTCTCTATAATTTCTATCAGTATATAAAGGTAGAAGATACACTTTGCTCAAGCACCCATCAAATATTTTTTACCTTATAGCTTAATTGATTGTAAATCACTGGTATTGTTTCGTTTAAAAGGGAACTATGCCGTCAATGCATTGAGCTTAATGATTAAAAGCAATCGTCATAAACAGCAATTTACCGTTTAGGCATTCGTAAGGCAGTAATCGAATCTTATTCGAGCGAGTTATACACTTTAGTCAAAAATGGTTCTAGTGATGAAGGATCGAGCCAACGTGTAACAATAAGTAGATCGTTTTTCTGGTCTATAAGGATATAATTTCCTCCAAAACCGGATGCGTAAAATAGCTGTTCGGGAATCGTTTTCATTCGATTTTTTCCTTTATTCAACCACCACATTAGGCCATAACTTTCGTTTGCTGTGGATGATTGTTGAATCGCATTCACCCATTCTTGGGAAATCAATTGAACACCATTCCAATTTCCGTTTCTAAGAAATAAATAGCCAAAGCGAGCTTGATCGTAGGTATTGATAAACAATCCTCCGCCTGTATGCCCGCCACCACTCACCGATTGTACAGAAATTCCATCCATTGTAATCCAACTATTGGCATATCCAAACCAACGCCAAGTAGTGCTGGCTCCAATTGGATCCATAATATTCTCTTTCAACACCTGAGGCAAAGGTTTGCGCCAAACATGTAAAAGTGCATAAGACAATGCATTTACGCGAACATCGTTGTATTCGAACACAGTACCCGGCTTATTTAAAATGCGATTTTTCCAATCATCAAGCATTCCAATTGCAGGCGGCCGATCTGCCCAATCGTGTTGACCAAACAATGTTCCCGACCAATCTGAAGTCTGGTTTAGCAAATGTTTCCATTGTATTGATTTGTTGTGATTGCCATCAAAGGTACCATCCCAAATAGTCGATTCCACAAAATCATCTATACTTGAAATCAAATTCTTATCAAGAGCTAGTCCAAAAACAGTGGATAAATAACTTTTTGTAACACTAAAAGTCATATCTACGCGGTTTATATCGCCCCATTGCGCTACAATATATCCATTTTTAATAATCAAGCCAGCCGGTCCGCCTCTTTGTTTTGTTGGGCCAATAATATCAATGAATGGTTCCTGTTTGAAAGATTCATAAATGGCAATACGCAAATCTCTTGACCCTTTGTATTCATTTAGTTCGGCAAATTGAACTGCCTCTGCAATCTCTTTTTCCTTCATTCCTAGCTGTGACGGTTTGCCTATTTCCCATGTTTGCTTTGGATAATAAACATTTTGAGCACTCATTTGAGAAATGGACAAAAGGAAAACAAAGAAATATGAAAGTATATTTGGTTTTACAGGGTGCATAATAACAAAATATTTAGGTGGTTTCTGATCCGATTAGCTTTACTACTGCCGCCATTAACTCGGCACTCTCAAAAGGTTTGGCCAATGTTAAGCTAGCTCCTAGCAGTTTGGCCGAGCGGAGATTGTCTTGCGCATTGGTACGTCCGCCACCCGAAATAGCAATTATTTTTACCGCTTTATTCTTTCTCTTCAATTCCAAGATAGTTTCTATACCTTCTTTATTCGGCATGATAATATCAGTGATAACCAAATCCGGGCTCAAGCTTTCCCAAAGTTGAATTCCTTCCTCGCCGTCGGCTGCGGCATACACTTCATATCCTTTTCGTTCAAGCATTTCTACCATCATCATTCTAAATTGAGCGTCATCATCAATCACAACTATTTTCTTATTCATTTCCCCAAAATATTATTTTTCTATTAAATTAAAGGCAAGTAGATATAGAATTCAGTGCCTTTTCCTACTGTTGATTCTACTACCAACACGCCTTTGTGATTATTTATTATTCCATGAACGATGGATAAACCCAAGCCTGTTCCTTTCCCTACGTCTTTGGTGGTGAAAAAAGGCTCAAAAATTCGGTTTAGCACTTTTTCATCCATTCCCATTCCATTGTCTTTAACGCATATCCCTGCGATATTATTGCTTTTCAAATTCTGAATGTTTGTTTTATGTTTTTCCTCAAACAACGAATTTCCGATTGTACATTCCAGAAAAGCCTTTTCCTCCAATTCCATGGCATGAAAGGCATTGGTAAATAAGTTGATAAATACTTGCTGAAGTTCAACTTCATTTCCGAGAATTTCGATTGATTCTGGAGCAAAATTGAGCTGAAGTCTGGTATTTAATGGACGCATTGAGTCGATCATTTCCAATGATTCTTTGGCCACTTCGACCAGATTGACGCGATTGAGTTTTCGCTCCTGATCGTTGCGGCTAAAAGTAAGAATCTTTTTTACTGTATGTTGAGCCGCTTTGGACGCGGCCATAATTTGATGAAAATACCGCTTTGAATTAGAATCATCTTGCGAATCTTCGAAACCCATACTACTATATCCCAAAATAGTTCCAAGGTAATTATTGAAATCGTGGGCAACACCACCGGCCATAGTGCCAATAGATTCCAGCTTTTGCATTTGAAAGAGCTGATTCTCCAACTCCTTTTTTTCTGCTATGGAAGTCATTATATCCGTAACATCCCGCATAAATATAGCCAAACCGCTCACTTCTATTCCTTGTTTATAGATAGGGCTGATATTCACCTCATAATTTCGATCAGCTTTGGAAGTAATGGCAAAATTTTTACTTTTTTTGAGTTTGGAAACAATCGAAATAGAGTAAGCAATCTGATTTCCGAAAAATTCTTCAGAAAGGTCGAAAAAATGGAGCCCAATCAAGGGCTCGCCTTTTTTTAATGTTGTTTCGGCTTTGGAATTTGCAGCCAATACAACACCTTCGTTATCAACCATTAGCACTATATCGTAGGATGAATTTAAGAGTGCTTTTATTTTTTCTTCGCTTTCCAATACGATTTGATATTGATTGTTCAAACGTGCGTTTGTTCTCTTATTGGTTCGATACCTCGAATAAAAAAATAAAGCAACAACAATCAGAAAGATAGAGATAAAATAAGTGATGTAATCTTTAAATTTGTTTTCGTAACTGGCCACTTCTTGAGCATGTTGCAGTTGTGCATACTTGCTTTCCTGAGCTTCTTTTTCCAATTTGATACTTAGATAGGCTGTTTTGTCGAGCGAGAGTTGATTGAATACCGAATCGTTTATTCTCTGAAAATCTTTCTGGTACTGCAATGCTTCTTTGTATTGTTCGTTTCTTTCGAACAATGTGGAAAGAAATTGAAGGTTTTCGATTTGCACCTGATTTAAGCCAATTTCTTTTGCAACTACATTGCTTCTTCTGATGTACTTTATTGCCAGCGAGTCGTTGCCGATATCTGCATAGGCATGACCATATTTTTTATAAATATCGGCCAAGCCGTTTTTGAATCCAACTTCAATAAAAACGAGCTCAGCTTGATCGAAATAGGAAAAGGCCACCGGGTATTTCTTTAAAGCAATATAGATATTTCCCAGCGTAGCTTTGGTTTCGGCAATTCCAACTTTGTTGAACAGTGTATTTTCGATTTGATAAGATTTCTGAACATAATAAAGTGCCGAATCGGCATTGCCTAAATGCAAATGCAAATCCCCAATGTTGTGCAATCCGACGGCTATGTTCGATTTGGAATCGGTTTTTTCGCTAAAAGAAACGGATTTTCGATAATACTCGAACGCATTTTCGGACTTTCCACTATTATGAAAAACATTTCCCATCGAATTGTAAATACTGGCGATATTGGAATTGTTTCCCGATTTTTGCTCCAAGGCGAGTGCCTCGTCAAACGAAGCCAAGGCATCGTCGTAGGCAGCCCAATACATATACACGATGCCTTTGTTGTAAACGGCGCTGCTCATATTGTGCCAGAGTCGAAGCTTGTTCATTATTTTTTCGTACTCCGACCATGCCTGAAAGGCAGCTTTGTAATCGCCGGTATTGTATTTCACAATTCCCATCGAATTAATGGCAATTCCAATACCAATTGAATCTTTGATAAATTCCGAAAATTCATGGGATTTGCTAAAATTCATGTATGCTTTTGGGTAATCGCCTTGCATATTAAAATTCGTCCCGGTTTTGTAATAAGTGCTAGCGAGCAATTTAAAGTCGCCAATATAATCGAAGTAGCTAATAGCTTCTTGATACGATTTGGTAGCTTCATCAAACAATCCTTGCTTGGCATAACTTTCGCCAACTCCAAGGCAGGCTTTTCCATAATCCAATTTAGAATCAATATTTTTAAATATTTTCTTGGCTTCTTCAAAAAATGCAATGCCTGATTGTGGACTATTGTTTGCAATGCAAATATTCCCTTTAGCAAGAAATGCCAAGCCTGCTCCTCGTGTATATTTTATTTGCTGGGCCAAACGAATGGCTTCGTCAGCCGTTTGAAGTGCTTGCGTCTTGTCGCTTTCGCCTTGCATCTTGGCCAATTCGATAAAAACATCTACCAATTTAGTTCCGCTATATTTAGAAGTTAAATCGAGAAGGCTATCCAATCGTTTGTTTTCCTGCGCTTGGGAAGCGCCTAGAATTAGAAGGAAAGCAATGGTTAATATCTTTTTCAGCATCTAAGTTCAAATAAGTTAACTCTTTCAGACGCCAAAGTAATAAAAAATAAAGTTAGTAAATAAAAAAGGATAAATAAATTTAATTTGTATCGTAATATATTAATATTTAAATATATATAAAGCCTTTTGAAGAAATTACTTCAAGGAGTAAGTGACCTAAAACATTCGCTCAGGTGGGCTCATAAAATAAACTCTCGTTCATCTTTTGCCAGAAGGATTTGAAATAGTGCCTTTCGGGTGGTTGTTCAGTGCTTTGAATTGAAATGATGGGCATTGTCTTTTTCTGCTGTTCGCCCTGCTCGTAAAAACGATTGCGGATTTTTCCAGCGTAAAACAGGCGCTTATTTTCTTGAATTAAATCGATGATTCTTTGTGACATATTAAACGAATTTTAAAATTATTTCTTAATTATTCTATTCTGTATTTCTTAATATATTTTGCCAAAAAGCAATAATATGGCTATATTGATAAGGATAAAAGCGATTTAAGTTATTTATATTCTCTTAAATGAAAATTAAGTATTAAATTAATTCTTGAATATTAACTTAAATATAATCTTTATAAATTAGATTTTGCGTAATAAATGCTTTACTTTTGTTTTCAGAATTTTGCAGCCATGTTTGAGTTATTTAGCTTTTTGAATAATCCATTTCTTGTATTGCTCCGGGAGAGCATACAGGCTTTGCCTGGCATCGACCGCATTGATGTTTTATTTTTTGAAAAAGAACGGAACAAAACTGTATTGTATTCTGCACAGCAGGAAAATCAGGAAAACACCTTTGTAGAACTGCCCATTGAATCGCAAAAAATGGATGGAATAAATAGTTTTAGACGTAAGCAGAAAGAATTTATTTGGCTCAACTGCAATGATTTGCCTTATTCCAACAACAATACTACTTCGCTGATCCCAACCATTTTTTCTGAAACCGAAAGTCATATTTTAGTTCTGTCGTTTCCAAATGAAACGGATTTTTCGAAAGATTTGTTTTTTTTCTACTTCAAAAAAAATGCCACTGAATTTGGAATGAATAAATCGGAGAATCTGCTCTCGACTTCCAACAAAGTCATTATAGCAAAACTGCTGTATTCCAATCTAAGAACTCGACTTCATAGCATCCAAAACGATCAGAGCAGTCTTGGACTTCTGAACGCTCATTTTCAGGCTGTCGCTGAGTCAAAAATACAATTTGAAACGGAAAACAGGCAACTTGCCCAGCGCAACAAGCAAAACATAATTCAACTTACAGAGTTCTTATTGAATGATTTAACAAATGGAAATCGTGAAGTTTACATTTTGGCAGAAGATGCCAAAGAGTTGATTGGGCTTTTTACGGGAAGCATTTTCGATCTAAAAAACGTGCTCAATAAAGCCATGATTGTGGCTCGCACACTTCAATTCGACAAGAATAGGAATGAATATATGCTTAAAGCTGATTATTTTAGCTTTGCGAATACCTTCAAGAAAAATGAAGAGTCGGTTCAATCGATCAAATTTTTGGAAGAAAATGTGCGTCATTCGCAATCCAAAACTTTCGATTTTCTGAACGAAATGGAAGAAGCTGCACAAAAAGCACTTCATTTAGGCTGGAAGCTTACTAGTACCAATATTGGCCATTTGATGGAAAAACCAATCACCGCTGCAGCCATTTCCGATAAGTTGAAACATCATGCTCAAAAAATTAATAAATTGATGGAACAATATCCTGCAAAGTGGTCTGTTACCCGAAACCGATTTCGTCCGCTTCAAAATTGCATCACAAAAGCAGAAAAAAAACCGCTCGAAAAAGCGGGATAAAATCTTTTGATCAGCGCCCATTCTATTTGCTAAATTTGAGAAATTTTATTTCATCAATCATGCAAAGCAACAAGCCAACCGTTTTAGCCAGCCTACTCCTCTT
>DMBV01000025.1 GCA_003445975.1 Bacteroidales bacterium | reverse complement strand
CGTCCAGCATTTTGTACTTTTCAATCAAATCTTGCGTAACGATGATGGCTTCCTCAAAAGTATCGCATTTCACCACCAATCCGGGATCGAATGCAATAGCATGTTTTTCAAGTGCCGCCTTATATCCCGAAAGCCGTTTTCGACCAATATCCATGTGTTCTGAAGCACTCAAATGAGCGATTGTTTTACATCCTTGCTTGATCAAATGTTCTACCGCATCAAAAGCACCCTGGAAATCATCAAAGAGTACTTTGTTTGCGATAAAATCAGGAACTCTATCAAAAAATACGATTGGGATTCCATATTGTTCCAACTTCTCAAAATGCTCATACGAAGTGGTTTCTTTGCTCATCGAAATTATCAATCCATCCAAGCGAAAACTCAAAATGGACTGTGTGAGCTGAACTTCACGATCGTAATTTTCATCTGAATTATAAATAATCACCTGATATCCATTATCATAAGCAATATTTTCGACGCCTTCGATCACAGAGCTAAAAAAATGATGAACGAGTTTAGGCACAATAATGCCAATAATTTTAGATTTTCTGTTCTTTAAACTCAAGGCGATTTCATTCGGGCGATATTGTAGTTCCTTGGCAAGTTCCTGAACTGCTTTCTTGGTTTTCAGACTAATATCCGGATGATCCTTAAGTGCCCTGGATACCGTGGATACCGAAATGCCCAATATTCTGGCAATATCTTTGATGGTGATAGGATGTTTACTCATAGTGTTGTAAAAATACAAATATATCATTTATTTTTTTGAATTCATTTTTTAACAACAATCGTTTGCGCAATCGTTTGCGTTGTTTTATTTCAAAATAAGTGCTTCATTCCTGATAATTAGTGCATTATTTTTTTAACTTGGCACTCTAATTCAAACATCTAATAAATTAATTAAATTCAAATACATAAATGTTATAAAATGTTATAAAAATGGGACAAATTTATTCTAAATTGAAAGTTGTTATTATCCTGCTCTTTTTTGCCGGAATTTCAACGATTTCGTTTGCCCAGCTTGTAAATGTGACCGGTACAGTTGTTGATGCAACTGATGGAAGTCCTCTCGCTGGAGTAACCGTAATTCAAAAAGGCACCTCAAATGGAACCTCCACCAATATGGACGGCTTCTATTCATTGAGTGTGGAATTCGGACAAACACTTGTTTTTTCATTTGTAGGATATGCTCCACAAGAATTTGTGGTTGGCAATCCAAGCCTTAACGTTCAATTGGTAGAGCAATCTGAATTGCTTTCCGAGTTTGTAGTAATTGGTTATGGTGTTCAAAAAAAGACAGATGCTACAGGTTCTGTTACAGCCATTGGAACCGAAGATTTTAACAAAGGTTTAATCACTTCTCCTCAAGCTTTGATGAGTGGAAAGATTTCCGGCGTTCAGGTTTCGAGCGACGGAACTCCTGGAGGTGGAGCAGCTATCCGTATCCGTGGAGGTTCTTCCATGTCGGCTAGCAACGACCCACTTATTGTGGTTGACGGAATTCCACTCGATAATGATGGTATTTCGGGCAGCGGAAACTCGCTAAATGCGGTTAATCCGAATGACATCGAAACTTTCACAGTATTGAAAGACGCTTCTGCAACAGCAATCTTTGGATCGCGAGCTTCGAATGGTGTAATTATGATTACCACCAAAAAAGGAAAAAAAGGCGATGCTCTTAAACTTAGTTATACAGGAAAAGGTTCGTTTTACACAGTTCCTAACCAAATTGATGTATTGAGTAGTTCAGAATTCAGATCATTGGTTAATGAGCGATATGCTACCAATGCGAATGCGTATAACCTATTAGGTGAATCTGTTACCGATTGGCAAAGTGAAATATTGGAGCCAGCTTTTGGTCAAGATCATTATTTAGTTGCTAGTGGAGCCTATAAAAATCTTCCTTATCGTGTTTCTGTTGGTTATACCAATCAAGATGGTATTTTGAAAACTTCCAATTTTGAACGTAAAACAGGAGCCGTTGCACTCAATCCTTCCTTTTTAAAAGATCATTTGAAAGTGAATATCAATGCAAAAGTTATGAATGAAGGAAATCGTTGGGCAAACAACGGAGCATTAAGCTCTGCAATGCTTTTTGATCCAACACAAAGCGTTTTAAGCGGTAACCCTGCTGCATACAATGGATATACAACTTGGTTACAAACCAATGGTAGTGGATTGCCCATCACTATTGCAACATCTAACCCGGTTGCCATGCTCGATTTACGTGAAGATATAAGCAATGCTGATCGTTTTATTGGCAACGCTCAATTGGATTATAAATTTCATTTTCTTCCCGATTTGCATTTTAATATCAATGTAGCCGGCGATTTCTCAACGAGCAATGGAACGATTTGGATTCCAGCTACTGCTGCTATGAATTATATTCTTGATAGTTATGGCCGACTCGATGGTGGAGTTCGCAGAAGTTACCAACAAGATAAAAAGAATGAGCTACTTGATGCCTATTTCAATTATGCCAAAGACATTACAGCCGTTGATGGAAGAATTGACTTATTAGCTGGTTATTCTTGGCAACATTTTTGGAGAAAAGGTTCAGCATTTGAAACCAACGCTCGTGGAATCAGAATCGTAGAAGATACTGATTATGAAACCGAAAGTTATTTGGTATCTTTCTTTGGTCGTTTAAATTATACGATGAAAAACAAATATCTAGCAACTTTCACTTTACGCCAAGATGGTTCTTCTCGTTTTTCTCCTGATACTCGTTGGGGTTTATTCCCATCTGCTGCTGTAGCTTGGAAAATTTCTGAAGAAGGCTTTTTAAAAGAGTCTAAACTCATTTCTGATTTGAAATTGAGAATTGGATATGGTGTTACCGGTCAGCAAAATATTGGTAATGATTATCCTTACCTTGCTCGTTACACTTATAGCGAAAGCACTGCTGCTTATCAATTTGGTGATAATTTCGTAAATACGCTCCGTCCTGAAGGCTATGATGCAAATCTAAAATGGGAAGAAACAACCACTTACAACATTGGATTAGACTACGGTTTATTCAATGATCGTATTGTAGGTTCTATTGAGTACTATTTCCGCGAAACAAAAGATTTGATCAACTTTATTCCTGTTCCTGCCGGAACCAACCTAACCAATCAAATCTTAACAAATGTTGGTAATTTGGAAAACAAAGGAATCGAACTCTCAATTTTAACTCGCCCAATTGTGAAAGATAATTTCCATTGGGAAATTGGAGCAAACGTAGCTTTCAACAAAAATACCATTACTAAACTTACGGCTATCGACGATCCAGCTTATATTGGAGTTCCAACCGGAGGTATAGCCGGTGGAGTTGGCAACAACATTCAAATTCACTCTGTTGGTTACTCATCTTATTCATTCTTTGTTTATGAACAAGTGTACAATACAGAAGGAAAACCAATCGAAGGTTTATATGTGGATCGCAATGGCGATGGACAAATTACTGGCGACGACCGTTATCGTTTAGAAAGTCCAGCACCTAAAGCTCTAATTGGATTCAACTCCAGTCTTCAGTACAAAAATTGGGATTTTAGTTTTGCCGGAAGAGCAAATTATGGAAATTATGTCTATAACAACGTCGATTCGCAAAATGGTGTATTAGGCGGCATTTACAATTCGGTTGGTTATCTAACCAATGTTACACGTGATGCTTTGTTTACTGAATTTGAAAATCCACAGTATTTCTCCGATTATTATGTTCAGGATGCATCCTTCTTAAGAATGGACCACATCACTCTGGGTTATCAAGTGAATGATATCATCAACAAATCTGTTGATCTTCATTTATCTCTTACCCTTCAAAATGCTTTCGTAATTACAAATTACACCGGACTTGATCCTGAAGTATTTGGCGGAGTTGATTACAACATCTACCCACGTCCTAGAACAATTATCTTTGGTGTTAAACTAGACTTTTAATGAATGTAAAAATGAAAACGAATATGAAAAAATATAGTATATTTATAACAATAGTGACTGCCTTGGTGCTTTTCTTCGGATCATGCATCAAAGACTTAGACACTGTTCCACTGGATTCGGATGAAATTACATCCGCTACAGTTTACAACAATCCTGAAAGCTATTACCAAGTATTAGCAAAATTATATGCAGTTTACGCAGTAAGCGGACAGCAAGGACCTGCCGGTATGCCAGATATTAGCGGCATCGACGAAGGTTTCTCTAATTATTTACGTCAATATTGGTTGGCACAAGAATTAACCACCGACGAAGCGGTCATCGCTTGGAATGATGGAAGTCTAGTTGATTATCATGATATGGATTGGACTGCTACAAGCGAATTTGTTACCGCTTTGTACAACCGTATTTATTACGAAGTATCTCTTTCGAACGAATTCATTCGCGAATCTACGGAAGCCAAATTGGACGAAAGAGGAATTACAGGCGATACAAGAACAGCCATTCAACAATACCGTGCTGAAGCTCGTTTTTTAAGATCATTGAGCTATTACCATGCATTGGATATGTTTGGAAGCGTGCCTTTTGTTACCGAACTTGACAAAGTAGGTGCTTTCTTCCCCACACAAATTTCAAGAACAGATTTATTCGACTACATCGAAAGCGAATTGCTCGACATAGAAGCTACTCTAGCCTTGCCCCGTACCAACGAATATGCACGTGCAGACCAAGCAGCAGCGTGGATGGTTTTAGCAAAACTATATCTGAATGCAGAAGTATATAACGGAACCAACCGCTACGACGACGCCGTTATCTATTCAAAAAAAGTAATCGATGCAGGTTTTTCTTTGGAACCTAATTATGGCGACAATTTTTTGGCCGATAATAATTTATCAAGCGAAATCATTTTCCCAATTGCTTTTGATGGTGTTCACACCAAAACNNTTCCAACCAAAGCCACCAATGCATATCCTTTGCTATATGTTCCCGGTGGTCACAATGATTGGAAACCAGAAAATACGAGCACCGTTTTGGCTTCCGTAAATAGCGATAATTTTTACGAAGGCTATCTCTATTTTGCCGATGCAAACAACAACTTCAAAATCAACGCCACTCCTAATTGGGATCTTAACTATGGCGACAATGGAGCTGATGGTACTTTAGATCAAAACGGAGACAATATTGTTGCTGGCGATGCCGGTTATTATAAAATAAATGTTGATTTTGATGCAAAAACCTATACAATACTTCTAACCGATTGGGGAATTATTGGTTCTGCTACTGCTAGTGGATGGGAATCTGATCAAAACATGACTTTTGATCCAGCAACTGGATTGTGGTCTGCTGAGTTATTCCTGAATGTAGGAGAAATTAAATTCCGCGCCAACAATGCTTGGGATATCAATCTTGGCGATACGGGTGTTGACGGAATTCTTGAGGGTGGTGGAGACAATATTGCCATTGCTGATGCTGGAAATTACTTAATTACATTGAAATTAGGCTCGGCAGATTATACCTATACTTTGGAACGCTCAAGTGTAGATAGTCGTGCCATGTTCCACACCGACGGACAATCTTTAGATATCGCTGATATTCACGAATTTACTGAAGGCTTTGCCATCACAAAATTCAAAAACCTCACCTCTGCCGGTACTGTTGGATCCAATTTAACATTCCCTGATACCGACTTCCCAATGTTCCGTTTAGCCGATGCTTATTTGATGTATGCAGAAGCTGTTCTTCGCGGTGGGAACGGTGATGCCGGATTGGCTCTTGATTATGTAAATGCAGTTATCAATCGTGGGTTTGGAGACAATTCTGCACAAATTTCTGCTGCTCAACTCACTCTGGATTTTATTCTTGATGAACGTGCACGTGAATTGTATTGGGAAGGTCATCGTCGTACCGACTTAGTTCGCTTTGGTAAATTCACCACAGCCGATTATTTATGGCCTTGGAAAGGAAATGTGGCAGACGGATCAGCTATCGACAGCAAATACAACGTCTTCCCTATTCCTGCAACTGATATTGGAGCAAATCCTAATTTGGTTCAAAACGCTGGTTATTAATTATTAAAAAGTATTAGAAATGAAAAAAATAATTTTATTATACATTGCACTGATTGGGATCGTATCCTTTTCATGTACAAAAAAAGATGCTGAACCGGTACTCGATCTTACGGCAGTGATAGCCCCAGTGGTTTCACAACCTGCAGCAAATGCGAGCATTGTTCTCACCGAAGAGGAAGCTGCATCAAAAGTGACCTTTACATGGTCTGCAGCTGATTTCAAAGTGAATCTTGCTGTTACCTATCGCGTTATGATGGCCAATGCGGGAACTGATTTTGCTGAGGAATTTGAAATTCTGAAAACCACCAATCTGACAGGCGATATTTCTTATGCCGATTTAAACAATAAACTGAATGTAAACGGTGGACAACCCGGTGTTGCTTCCGATGTTGAATTTAGAGTTGTCGCAAGCGTTTCGGATATAGTGGAAGTAGTAAATTCGACAGTAGTAGCTGTTCAAATCACCCCTTATTTAGCCATTATTAATTATCCTAAACTATATGTTCCGGGTGGTTACCAAGGCTGGGATGTTACCAATGAAAATACCGTTATCTATTCTTTGAAGAGTGATGGAAAATACGAAGGCTATCTCTATTTTAAAGATACCCCAACAGAATTTAAATTCGCCGACGGCCCAAGTTGGGATGTAAACTATGGTGATGATTTAGCAGATGGAACTCTAGATAGAAATGGAGCCAATATTGTTGCAGCAGCAGCCGGTATGTACAAACTAAACGTGAATATAAACACCCTTACTTACACCAAATTGCTTACAGCATGGGGTATAATTGGTTCCGCAACAGCAGGTGGTTGGGACTCCGATCAAAAAATGGTCTATGATGAAACAAATCGTGTTCTTACGCTTACACTCGATTTGGTTGCTGGAGAAATAAAATTCCGTGCAAACGACGCATGGGATCTGAATTATGGAGGTGCAGGAGGATACTTAGTTGTTGGCGGTGACAATATTGCCATTGCTGCAGCAGGAAACTACACCATCACTATCAATTTAAGTGTGGCTAATTACACCTATACTATCCTAAAAAATTAGTAATAAATTTTCTCTTAAAAAGCCTAACAACCAATGGTTGTTAGGCTTTTTTTGTATCTTTAAATTTTTATCTATACTTCGAAAAATGCAAATAAAACAGCTTCTTTCCTGACTTTGACAGTTTAA
>DMBV01000184.1 GCA_003445975.1 Bacteroidales bacterium | reverse complement strand
CCACGCGATAGAATCGCGCGGCAGCAGTAGAAATATCAGAATATTAATTTAGAGAGCTTTCTTATAGTCGTGCCAAAGCCAAAAAACCTGCATGGAGTCCAATAATGATGGAGATGTAAACAATCCAAGCATTTTTGTTGGAGCCAAAAAAGCTCAATCGGATTGAGCTGGCATGACATGAACTCAAACAATCGCCACAAAGTGTGCAATTCCAGCCAGCTTTTCCATTCTTTATATCGATAGGAGTGAGGGCATCGTAGCGACATTCGGTGCTGCAAATATTGCAGGCTGTACATGTATTTTGATCAATTTTGATACGAGCCGGATACATTTTTCCGAGCAAAGTGGTAACACTTCCAATCGGACAATACGTGGTGCAATGCAACATATATCCCAATTTTCGAGACGAATAAAGCATCAGAAAAACACCAAATAAACCAAAAGCCAAGGCAATCACAAAAGCTGCCGTTATGGAAACTCCAAAATAATTCATCAACGCAGCCGCAACAACTACCAGCGCAAGCATCAGATAACGAATAACAAGTGTTTGTTTTCGCGAAAAAGTCTTTTTCGGTCGTTTTTTGTTTCGAGCAGCCAAATTATCCCAAGCTCCGATATAACACAAATGCGAACACCAGCCCGGACCTACAATGGCTAAAGTAGAAAGTAGGAGAATGGGCATAAAAAGTCCCTCACCACGATAAATAGGAGCTCCAACGATGAGTGCCGGAATGGGCAAATGTAGTTTTCCTGTCATCAGAAATTGCTCATTTACCGTTAGTCCAAGAATAAATTGTCCAAAGAAAATAATGGAGAAAAAGAGCCAATATTTTATTCTTACATTTCCAATATTTCCGGTTTTCGCCATTATTTGACCCAGCCAAACGGAATACAACGTTAAAACTGCAATTTCCAACCACCACGTTCCCGGAAAAAATCGTTCGGCCAAAAGCATAGACGGTTTCACAAAAAAATGAACGGGAATCAGAATAAATGGAGGCAACAAAAGGGTAATAAAGAAAGCAGTTCGATTTAAGTTTTTATAGAAAGGTGTATTATTTATTTCAAAATTCTTGAATAATTTCATGTGTTTATAATTTTATGTTTNNTTTGTCGTGGATGTTTCATTTTTCAGACAATTGAATTTTTTCGATTATTTAGTGTTGGAGCAATAGCGTTTAATCACATTGTAAGCATTGTTGATGCCCAATTCGCCGGCTTTGCTCAAATCCGGACAAGCCGAAAAATTGTCTTGCAAAAGCAAAAGCGTTAGTCCACGGTTGTAGTAGGCTTCTGCCAAATTGGGCTGCAGCACCAATGATTGATTGTAGTCGTTGATCGCTTTCATATACTCTTGCATTTTGCTGTACAAATTGGCTCGGTTGTAATAAATAAATCCCAGTTTAGGATAAATTTGCAAGGCCATTTCGTAATACTGAATTGCTTTTTTTAAGTCGGGAATATTCAGTTGATCTGTTTGATTTTTAAAGTCGTCCGTATTTTTATTTATAAATTCTTCTTTCGCTTCACCTGCTTTTTCCATATTTTGCATTGCCATCAAATAAGCAACATTTGCCAAATTCAAATAGGCAAAGCCAAAAGTAGGATCCAATTTTACTGCCTCCAAATAAGAACGTTCTGCACTGGGCAAATTTCCGATTCGCTCGTTCAAAATCCCAATATACAAATGATTGTATGGATTGTTCGGTTGTTTTGCCAAGGCGCTTTCCAATCGATTGAGAATCTCTTTTGCCTTGAGTGGCTGAAGCAAACTTACTTCCTTGGTAAGTCCAAAGGCCAATTTGTATTGTGCCAGATTTGATTCGTTGTATTCGGCTATTTCCTCGACGAAATATTGTTTTCTTCGTTCGTTTATATACTCTTGTTCATCTTTGGCCAACATTGAAATGATAAAATTCGATTCCAATTCGATGTAAACATTCTTAAACTGAATTCGGCCTCCGTCCACATTTGCATTGTTAAAATCGCTTTCAAAAGCAATTAATTTAGTGAGTTGAGTGCTGTCTTTGATAATGGCNNGCAAAATCATTCAAAAGACTTTTTACACTGGCTTTGTTGTAGTATCCGTAAATATTTGTGGGATTGATGGTGGTTACTTTATCGTAATCCAACATGGCTCCTAAGTAGTTTTTTTCTTCAGTTTTTAAAATTGCCCTGTTGTAATAAGTCAATGCATTGTATGGATCCAGTTCGAGCACTTTGGCGTAGTCTTCGTAAGCGCCTTTTTTATCTTTGAGGTAATAGCGCGACATGGCACGAAAGAAATACAAGAGCGGATCNNTCCAAAGCTGCGTCCATTTGTTTCAATTCAAAAAGTACCAAACCTTTGTTTAAATAAGCGTTTTCGTTTTTTGAATCTAAAATGATGGCTGTATCAAAATCGGCCAATGCACTCTGATAAAGTTTGAGCTGAAGTTTTGCAGCTCCTCGACTTACATATATATCGGCATTGTTTGGCCCACGATGAATTGCTGCGCCATAATCTTTCAGTGCTTCGTGAAATTTTTTCTGCTGCTGCTTACACAAGCCTCTGTACATAAACGAATAGGAAAAATAAGGATTTATTTCGATCGATTTGTTCAGATCTTCGATGGCTCCATTGTAATCGCCCAGAGAATATTTGGCCAAGCCTCTGAAAAAATACGGTTCAAATTTTTCGGGATTGGCCTGAACGGCAATGGTTAGATTTTTTATGGCTTCGGTATAATTGTCGTTAAACAAATCGGTTCTGCCCATGGCCACAAAACGTTGGGTGTTTACCTGCGCAAAAACAGACAAACTGCTTAAAAATAGCAACAGAGCCAGAAAAAAATAGTGTCGAAAAGAGAATAGTTGTTTCATAATGGTGTCAAAAATAGCCAATTTACTTTAGTACAAAAGCGTTTTTAGAGTTTTTAACTTTACTGATTCTCATTGCTGAAATTGAAATATCTTCGCACATTCAGAATTATGACAAAAGAATACTTAAAATCTAATTTTATTCTCTTATTAGCAGCCGCCATTTGGGGTTTTGCTTTTGTTGCACAACGCAAAGGAATGGAATTTGTGGGCCCGTTTACATTCAATGCATTGCGTTTTTCAATTGGCGCTATTTCGCTTCTTCCTTTGTATGCACTTACCAAAAACAAAGCCGGAAACGAATGCTTCCATTTGCAAAAGGCGCTTCAATCGGGTTTTTTCTTAGGATTGATTCTTTTTATAGCCTCCACGTCTCAACAATTTGGAATGATCTATACCGAAGCAAGTAAAGCCGGATTTATTACCAGTTTGTATGTTATCTTGGTTCCTGTTTTTGGATTGTTTGTTGGTCGAAAAGTAAAAAAAACCTTGTGGTTTGGTGCCCTTATTGCCGTGGCCGGCCTTTATCTGCTCAGTGTTCGAAATGGTTTTACGATTCAATTGGGCGATAGTTTGGTCTTTGGCAGCGCCGTATTTTTTGCTGTTCATCTGCTTATGGTTGGCGACTTTGCACCGCGATACAACATCATTTTGCTTTCGGTTTTTCAATTTGGATTGACAGCCATTTTAAGTTTTTTTGGCGCGCTCTATTTCGAAGAGATTCGTTTTGCTACAATTCAACAAGCTGCAATTCCTATACTTTATGGTGGTTTGTTTTCTGTTGGAATTGCATTTACGCTACAAATCTATGCGCAAAAAAAAGCACATCCCGCACATGCTGCCATCATTTTGAGTTTCGAATCGGTTTTTGCTCTGATTGGTGGATGGCTTATCTTGAACGAAATCATCGATTTACGTGCTGGAATCGGCGGTTTGCTTATGTTGGCAGGCATCATTATTTCTCAAATCGATTTTAAAAAGAAACAAAATGGATAAAATACATTTTTCGGGAAAATACAAAGTAGGCATTGGCGATATCAATTATGGCGGTCACCTTGGAAACGACAAAGCATTGATTATTTTTCACGATGCGCGCATTCAAATGCTGAATCATTTTGGATTGAGCGAATTGAATATTGGCGAAAACAAAGGCATTATCATGGTGGATGCTCAATTGAAATACCTGCGTCAAGTGAGTTTGCACGATAGACTTATAATTGAAATTTTTGTGGAGATTGAAAATACCAAAAAATTCGTGGTGCATTACGAAGTGAAAGATTTAGATTCCAATAAAAGTGTAATCAGCGGCTCAACAGGAATGCTGTGTTTCGATTATTCCGACCAAAAAGTGAAACAAATACCGGAGTCTTTCGTTCGGCTTTTTTCTGAGTACAAATAATTTGAATTATGAGTGCATTTGAGATTTATCTTTCGAATTTTCAGGAGCGTTATGCGGAACTTTTGGCTAAACAAGATTCTGAAAATTTGCATTTGCTATTAAAGGAAGCAATTCCTATTTATCAAAGTGATGAAAATAGATTAGCCGCCGGATTACATCAGCAAAAAGCCAGAGCTTTTGCATTATTTGCCGAAAATAGAGAAATGGACAGACATTTTGAGGCGGCTATCAATTTGATTGAACCAAATGAAGCTTGGAAACTTTACCTCGATTGGGCGAATCTGTATTTCTTGCAATTGCGTATTGTTCATCGCACCGAAAGTACGGCACAAATATTTGCTAAAGCATCAATCCTTATCCAGCGTGTAGATATCAAATCCTTGAAAAAAGATCGATTTGCACTTTGGGCAGTGCGTTCTTTTCAGGCTTTTTGCGAACTTGCTTTAGCCGAAAACAAAAACATTCCCAAGCTTTTTTCCGAGCTCGATTTTTCACCCATTTCCCTTTCTTTGATCAACAACCCATCCAAAATTAGAGAATTTTATGCGCACTTTTTCAAAGCCATCGCCATCGCCATCGAACAGAGAGATGCTCATTTGCTGATGAAACTATTGAAAATGATTTCTGTCGATGATGAACTCTTGATGGGAAATGCAGATTTGTTGACAAAGTTTCAGCAAACACTCAACGATGCCATGGATCTTCGCCCGGAATTTGCAGCAGAGTTTAATTTTATTTATGCCATAGCGCCTTTATTAAATGAACATTTCCCCAATTTAGCTTTGTTTATCGCTCTGCTCGAAAAACAAAATTTTGGCGGTTTGCATTATTTTTTCAAAGCTATAAGCTAATTTCTCAAGCCAACGCAACGCTAAACTTCATCTTTATATCGCATCGAACAAACCAGATTATGCTTGATATGCAAAATGCCATT
>DMBV01000095.1 GCA_003445975.1 Bacteroidales bacterium | reverse complement strand
GATGGAATCGCGCGGTAGCGATGTTTTGTTTCAATAAAATCGCAAATTACACAATTTTCCTGGGTGCGCCGACATATAAACTGCTCTTTTGCAAGCTAAAGCATCAATCCCACTTGCTATCTGAATCAGATTGTTGGCGCTCATTATTATTTGCGCTTAAAGAAGTTTTTAAAGAATGATTTGACGCCCCGGTCCTCTTTCTTTTCTTTATCCGAATCCACAGCATTTTTGTCGTTCTTGTTTTTTACTGGAAAAAGTCGATTGAAAAACCCTTTAACTCCCTTTTGCATATATGGATCGCATTGCAAGAAGGAATACGTATCGTTGGAAACAGCGAAAGAGGTGAGATATCTGTTTCTAAGCTCTGCATCTTTCTCAATTTCTCTAATAACGTTGGCCAAGATAGGCAAGGCCAAAGACGATCCGGATCCATTGCCGCCGTTGAAATGAATGTCGGGAGTGCTAGCACCTACCCATGTGCCAAGAACAATATCCGGAGTATAAGCAATAAACCAAGCATCCGAATAATTTTGCGCAGTCCCCGTTTTTCCTGCAAGTTCAGCTTGTATTCCATAACTATTTCTTATTCTTGTTCCAGTTCCTTGATTGATGACTTGTTGTAAAATTGCTGTTATCGTCTGGCTGGTCTCCTCGCTGAATATTTTCTCTGCTTCGGAATATTCTCTGTGATACAAAATATTTCCTGATGCATCGGTAATTTTTTCGATCAAAACCAAATCGTTCATTTTCCCCTGATTAGCGAAAGAGCCGTATGCTCGAACGATCTCTTCGAGAGACAAATCGAGTGTACCTAAAGCAATAGAAGGTTCGTCGCCCCAAATATTGGGAAAATGTAATTTATTGCACGTATTTTGGAGATTTTCTCTTCCCACTTTAAAGTACAAATCCACAGTTGGGAGATTCATGGAATTTGATAATGCATACCAAAAAGCAACTGTACTATCCGGGCTAGAAGTATGGTCAAAATTCCGTGGTTCCCAATCATCGTATTGCGGATATTTTTTTTCTTCATTTTCGAGGTAAGTGCATGGTGTATATCCATTTTCAAGTGCTGTTGCATATAAAACAGGTTTAAAAGCAGAAGCAATTTGACGATGCGACAGAACCATATCAAAAGGAAGATATTTGAAATTATTACCGCCTATCCAGGAAAGCACATCTCCATTTTTGGGATTGATAATAAGCACAGCAGCATTCAGCATTTTATAATAATGCCAAAGACTATCAAGCTTATTCATCTTTATTGTTTGTATTTCGCCCCCATCAAATATTTCAACTTCTCTCTTTAGGGTTTCATTTGCATCACTTTTAGAAGTATGCTGTTTTAGCCATTGTTTTTTAAAATGTCTTCTTTCAAGTTCGGAATCCAACTTTGGCTGCATGATAGCGAATTGTTTTTGCAATGCGTTCTCCGCAAACTCCTGTATTTTAAAATTAAGTGTTGTATATATCCGGAGTCCGTCTTTTGTAATACTATATTCATGAGCTGTATTGGCTTTGATTGTTTCCAATATTTCCAATGTTTTTTTCTTGACTTGATGCACAAAATAACCTGCCGGGGCATTCAATCCCACATTTTCGTAATTAATTTTTAATGGTAATTTTCTCAAACGATCGACCTGTTCAGCTGAAAGATAATGTTCTTTTTCCATCAAACTTAAAACAAGATTCCTGCGCAAAAGGGACTGTTTGGGATTGAGACGTGGATTGAAATAGGTATTGGCTTTTAATAAACCCACCAAAACTGCCGATTCTTCAATTTCTAATTCACGAGCCGGCTTATTGAAATATCTGCGAGCAGCAGATTCCACCCCATAAACATCTTCGCCAAAAGGAACAGAATTGAGATACAACAAGAGAAGCTCTTC
Organism: Bacteroidales bacterium; assembly: GCA_003445975.1. GTDB lineage: Bacteria > Bacteroidota > Bacteroidia > Bacteroidales > UBA12170 > UBA12170. The sequence continues at coordinate 9,723 of DMBV01000095.1, read as the reverse complement.
TTTGCCATACACTTGTTCGAGACGTGAGGCAATCACTATTTCTTTGATTTTGTTTACAGGAAGACTTAAAAACCCAAAATCGTCGCGGCCAAAGAGGTTTTTAACCAATTGTTGTGTGAGCGTACTCCCTCCTCCGCCCCTTTTGTCGCCAAGCAAAATACTTCTCAGGAAGACACGAAAATAGCTTTTAATATCGTAGCCTTTGTGCGTAAAAAAACGTTTGTCTTCGGTGGATATCAGCGCATTTATTAAATGGTCGGGAATTTCATCCAAGCGAATATTGGTGCGATTTTCGGCAAAATATTTTCCCAAAAGTATGTTGTCTGAAGAAAATACCAAAGTAGCCTCTTCGTTATTTATGGCCACCAATTCCTCTTTATCAGGCAAAGGACCAAAAGCTCCGACATACACCATGAAAAAAAACAAAAGGGCAAAAAGGGCAAACGAAAATAGAGTAATACCGCTATATGTTAAGATTTTTATTAAAAGACGTTTATTTTTCTTGCGCATTTATTTATTTCTAAGATATCGGTTAATATACTCCAAATATCTCCATTGGCGAATGCTTTGGCAAAATAAATTATGTGTGAATTATAAAACTATTCTCTAAAATTGTATAACACTTTTGAGTCGTGCTGTGTGCAACTTTGACGCAAAGTTTATAAAGGATTACTTAAGTTGAAACAAAATGAGAGAATTAAAATTAATCATTATTGGATTATTTCTATTTATTGCAAGCAATATGGAAGCGCAAATTTCCGTAACTTTAAATATTGGGTCGCCACCGCAATGGGGTCCTGTTGGCTACGATAACAGCGTTCGATATTATTATCTGCCCGATATAGAATCCTATTATGATATTCAATCAGCCATGTTTATTTATTATGGTGGTGGTGCTTGGATTCATAGCAGACAGCTTCCGTTTAGATACAGAAATTATGATTTGTACAATGGATATAAGGTAGTGATGTCCGATTATCGTGGCAATACTCCCTATATTCATTTTAAAGATTATAAAATTAAATACGCAAAAGGCTACCGTGGTCACGAGCAAAAAACCTATGGTGTGAAGCCCGAAAATAGAGACTCAAAAGCTAGGATGAATACTAAAGGGGAATCGCAAAAAAAAGGAAACTCAAATAAGAGCGGAAACTCCCATAAAAAGCATTGACGAAGATAGAGTCAAGAGATGTCCTCATCTAGAATGTAGAATTTATTGAAATGTGTGAATCATCGAGCATATTTTAATAATTTTAAAACATCTGATAATAGACAAACCGTCATTTATGTTCGTATCTTTAAAAAAAAAATATTGAAGCTATATATTAAGAACATGGTTAGTAATCGCTGCAAAATAGCAGTGAAAGAAGCGTTGAAGAAACTTCGTCTTCATTTTATTGTCGTCGATTTGGGCGAAGTTGAAATTATGGAAAATCTTTCTTTTGAGCAGAAAGAGCAACTAAAAGATGCTTTAGGCCAAATAGGGCTTGAATTAATGATCGATAAGAGAGCGGTATTGATTGAAAAAATAAAAAATGTTATTGTAGAAATGGTTCATCATACTGATGAAATTATCAAAACAAATTTTTCGGTTTTTTTAAGTGAAAAATTAAATCATGACTATACTTATTTGGCCAATCTATTTTCGGAAGTTCAAGGCACTACTATTGAGCATTTTATTATCACGCATAAAATAGAACGAATAAAAGAATTAATAATTTATGATGAATTAAGCATTTCGGAAATTGCTTGGAAAATGAATTACAGCAGTGTAGCTCATTTATCAAATCAGTTCAAAAAAGCTACAGGATTATCTCCTTCTCATTTCAAACAATTGAAAAATAAAAGGCGAAGCCCGATTGAAGAAATTTGAAATGCTTAAGACATTCTATAAATAAAATAAATTTTGAATAATAAGATATGCCTAAAATACCAAAATCGGATAAGGAGGAATTGATCGTTGCCAACAAAGNNACGACGAGAAAGAAAAACGAGCAGCGGAGTTAGTCATTGCCAACAAAGAACTTATTTTTCAAAATAAAGAAAAAGTAAAACGAGCGGAGGAATTGGCTTTTTCCGACAAAGAGCTATTATTTCAAACCCGTGAGAAACAAAAAGGAGATATTTTAAATATTAAACTTGAAGAAACAAGCAATTCGTTAAAATTGGCATCGCAATATTCGCGAAGTCTCATCGAAGCAAGTCTTGATCCTTTGGTTACTATCAATATTAAAGGCAAGATAACCGACGTAAATGAAGCAACGGTAAATATTACAGGCATTTCGCGCGAAAAAATAAAAGGTACCGACTTTCTGGATTATTTTACAGAACCACAAAAAGCGCGTGAAGTTTATCAGGAGGTATTTGCAAAAGGATCTGTATCCGATTTTCCACTCACACTTCGCCATGAAAATGGGAAGTTGATCGATGTATTGTTCAACGGATCGATTTATAAAGATGGGAATGGAAAAGTACAAGGAGTAGTAATTGTTGCACGAGATGTTACCGAACAAAAAAGAATCGAAAAAGATCTGACTGAAGCAATGGCCTATGCAGAAATGGCAACAATGATAGCTGAGGAATCTAAAATACAAGCCGAAAATGCGACACAAATAGCCGAAAGCGCATTGAAATCGAAACAACAATTTTTATCAAATATGAGTCATGAAATTCGTACTCCCATGAATGGGATTATCGGATTTACGAAGGTGCTGTTAAAAACCGATCTGACAGAAAAACAGAAAGAATATTTAACGGCCATAAAATTAAGTGGTGATGCATTAATTGTACTTATCAACGATATACTTGATCTTGCAAAAGTAGATTCAGGGAAAATGATATTTGAGCAAATGCCATTCAAAATGGATATTTCTTTGTCGGCTATGCTGCATTTGTTTGAAAACAAAATTCACGAAAAAAATTTAATATTAGTAAAAGACTTTGACCAAAATATACCTACTGTATTGCTTGGCGACCCGATGCGATTGCACCAAATCATCTTAAATTTAATGAGCAATGCCGTTAAATTTACTTCAAAAGGGGAAATTACGGTCAGAACTAAATTGTTAACTCAAGACGAGGAAAGCGTAAATGTTGAATTTGAAGTTTCGGACACCGGAATTGGAATACTGCCAAACAAAATAGGAAGCATTTTCGAAAACTTTCAGCAAGCAACGAGCGGGACTTCAAGGATCTATGGCGGAACAGGATTGGGGCTGGCCATTGTAAAACAATTGGTGGAGGCTCAAGGAGGAAAAGTTCGTGTAAAAAGTAAAGCCGGAGAAGGCTCCTCGTTTCGTTTTAATTTGAATTTTCCGAAAACAAATAAAGATGCCGAATTGGATTTAGAAACACAAGATTTGGAAAGCGATATTAAAAACGTAAGAATATTGGTGGCGGAAGATATTCCTCTCAATCAATTATTAATGAAAACATTGCTAAATGATTTTGGTTTTGAATGCGATTTTGCCGACAATGGATTAGGAGCTATTGAGAAACTAAAATCCAAAAACTTCGATTTGGTACTAATGGACTTACAAATGCCCGAAATGAATGGNNTTTTCCATAATGGGTATTAGTGTCGATTTTGAAAACATTGCAAAAAAAGTTCAGGAATATGCAAGCACGCAGCAACTATCAAAAGGAATACCAGAAATGGTTCTTCAACTCGAAATGGTTTGTATGCAGGCATGTAGCGAATTAGAAGAAGAGTTTAACACAATAAAAACACTAAATGATGAGTAACAAGACTAAAATTAAACTTTTCTTGGTAGATGACGATACCTTGTTTTTAAAATCATTGGAAATTGATTTTATTCAGAATGCCGATTTTGATATTGAAACGTATGCAACAGGCGAACTTTGTGTAGCGAATTTATCAAACAATCCTGATGTAATCATTCTAGATTATCATCTTGATGATATTCAGAAAGACGCCATGAATGGAATTGAAACATTGGATAAAATAAAAGCGTTCAATCCCGAAATTCCGGTAGTGATGCTGTCTTCGCAAGATAAAATTGATGTGGCTATTGATTGCATGCATCATTTGGCTGCAGATTACGTTGTAAAAAGCGAAACAGCTTTCATGCGCCTTCAAAAAATTATCACTTCCGTTTTACGTTTCAATAAAATGGAAAAAGAGCTGAATTGGTATATGGAACGTATGTAATTCATCTTTGCCCTAAAAAGGGAATTGTATGAACTATGTAAACATTTCCCAATATTGTGTAACACTCCACCCTAAAAGCTTATCTAATTTTACATCGTAGTAGTTCTATTCCAAGACGAATTGAACTTAAGAGACTCATCACGCCTCATTTTAAACCTAGAATCGGCTTATTAGAAGCTCATAATACCATTGGCACTGCTACCAAAAAGAAAGCATTGAATTAATATTGCTCGATGAGCAGAAACATTAAAAAAGGAACTTATATGAAAACAAAAAAACAATTAGGAATATGGATGGATCATTCCATTGCGTATTTATTGGAATTATCAAATGGAGAAATCACAACAAAAACATTGAAATCGGCTCCTGCTTTTCCCGAACGAGTACCAAATCTGCAGTCGAACGAAAGCCTTATGAACAAAAGAGAGCAATATGAAATTTCGGAATTTTTCAAGAACATAAGTGCGGTTATCAAAGACTATGACGAGGTACTTCTGTTCGGTCCAACAGATGCTAAAACCGAGTTGTTTAACAACTTAAAAGAAAGCCATCATTTTGAAAAAATAAAGATTGATGTTGAACCAGCAGATAAAATGACCGAAAATCAACAACAGGCTTTCGTTAAAGAATTCTTTAGTTAATTGAAAGCGTTTATTATCAAATTTCTGCTTCAATTGTCTATAAATGAAAGTGTTTGAAATTTTTTTTGGAATTAACGATCCTGCGAAATCTATGAATATTGCAAATCTTTACCGCAATTATGTAACACTTTCGACTAAGAAAGAGCACACCTTTACATTCTAATTGAAATATATTCACAAATTAAATTTAGATGTACTATGAAAACGAATACAGCATTAGCAAACAAAGTCCCAAATGTAAAAAATCAAAACCAATCATTGAGTTCACTTGATTTGGGAATTGCTTCCAAAGTAAGGACGCATGTAAAAAGGTTTATTTTTATGGGCAGTGTGGCAGCAATGGGCTTGTTTTTCAACTCTTGTGTGGCAGGTTATGTTACCACAGAACCAAGTTACGTTGAATATTCCAGACCTCAACGTCCGAATGATTCTTATGTATGGGTAGATGGCGATTGGGTATATAATCGTTCGTCCAACGTATATGTTCAAAAAAATGGCTATTGGGTGCAACCTCGTCAAGAACGCGTTTATGTTACAGGTCATTGGCAATCCACTCCACGAGGGAAACATTGGGTACCCGGTCAATGGCAGAAGAAAAATAGTAATGGGAAAAGCCAGAAACGATAATTGAATTTAAAAATTTTCGATAAGAAATAATCTGAAGCCAATCGTTGCCAAATGGAGTAAATATCCATTTCGCTAAGCCGATTTTTGCATGCTGTATTTCTTTGCTAAAATCGGACAGATATTTATAGTCGCTGGAGATTATACCCGAACTCAGTCCCGCAATTAAAAGCGGGACTGATTCGATAAAGTAAATCACAATTACCCGATTAAAATGAAAATAACACGAATGATTAAAAATTATGAAGTCTAAAAGATTTTCCGGTATTGTACTTACAGTTCTCGGAATAGGTGGTCTTATCTATGCTGCAGTATTATTTGTGAATGGCCGAAATGATACGAGTGATTTTAATACACTTGTGATTTACGGTTTACTCGGTTTAATATTCATTTTTGCCGTTATTAACTTAATGCGCATTGGCAAAGACAAAGCCTAAAAAAGTATGAATGATGTAACTCTTCATAATAATAGTGTAACGTTTTCCGAGTCAAATATGCTCAATTTTGCAATGTAAAAAATATATTCACTTCTATAAAAACAGAAATTATGAGTACAGGAAAAGTATTATTGGCATTATTGGCCGGTGCAGCTGCAGGAGCGTTAGCAGGAGTTTTGTTAGCACCCCATAAAGGTATAATTACTCGCAAGAAAATTGTCAGAAATAGCGGAGCTTTTGCAGATGGAGTAAAAGAAAAAATCAATGATTTCTTGGATGACATCGCAGAAAAGTTTGAATCGACAAAGGAAGATGTTTCGGAATTTGCTGAACAAAAAATGCAAAAAAATGGTGAAGCTAAAAAACAAGCAAAAGCAACCTAGACGAGAGCATTCACCCACTACTATTTAAACTCTTGAGCCTTCACCGGGAAGTATAAAATCTGAATATTTTCAATTTTATTCATCACGGAGTTGGCTCATTTTTTTATTTCACATCAACAATGTCATCGAAATCAGGGAAGACAATACGGATTAGAAACATTTATTGAAAAAACTTCAGATTATGGCAAAACCAACTCTGCGTTAACAAAACTTGTATATCGAGAATAAAACCTCACAGTCAAAAAATCATCGCTCTATTAGAGGATTCAAAGGTTAGAATCAAAAGTAACTAACTGATATGAACAATGGAAGATGTGTGAATAATATAACTCTTATCAGAATTTGTGTAACATTTAACAAGGCAAAGCGGCTTAAATTGCTTCAGTAAAAAAAGACAATCATGACAGAAGAAAACAGAAAAATACGGAAGCAATTTGTGAACAAATTGAACGGCGATTTATACAATCTTTCAAGATCGCCCAGCATTTCCGAAGGTGAAGAGGAAGTACACAATACCCATAGTTTTGATTTAGATGACAATGACCACTTGGAAGAAAATCAGGAGATCGAAAATATTCCACCACTTTAGATTCTATCAATCCTTTAAATAAAAAAATATTTTGATCAATTAATTGGCAATGAACATGAAAACAAAACAAAGAAAAATAGTGCTGATTGCGTTGGATTATAATCCTACTGCACTAAAAGTAGCCGAACAAGGACACGCATTGGCTGAATCGCTAGATGCCGAAGTTATATTGCTACATATAATAACCGATCCAATCTATTATGCTTCAACCGAGTATTCTCCAATCACAGGTTTCAACGATTATGCGGGAATAAGTCCATTTCACATGGAAAATGTAGAAGGTTTGACAAATGCAGCTCAACACTTTCTTGATAAAACAAAGCGCCATCTAAAAAATACGACGATTCAAACAGTTGTGAAAGAGGGCGATACGGCCACTTCGATACTACAATCGGCAAAAGAGTTGCATGCAGATATTATTGTGTTAGGTTCTCACAGTCAAAAATGGTTGGAAAACATTGTCTTGGGAAGTGTTGCTCGAGATGTTTTGAATCAGACTCAAAAACCCCTTTTCATCATTCCTACAAAGAAATCGAGCTAGTTAGATGAACTTCGTTGATTATTATAAAATATTGGGAATTGATAAATCGGCCACTCCCAAAGACATCAAAAATGCTTATAGGAAGCTGGCCAGAAAGTATCATCCCGATTTGAATCCAAATGATGAGGGTACGAAGAAGAATTTTCAGCAAATAAATGAAGCAAATGAAGTGCTGAGCGATCCCGAAAAACGCAAAAAATACGATCAATACGGAAAAGATTGGGAACACGCCGAAGAATTTGAAAAACAAAAACAGTATCAATCGTCCGGATCACGAGCAACAAGATCGTCGAGCTCGCATAACTCCGAAGATTTTTCGGAATTTTTTGAATCCATGTTTGGAGGATCCGGAAATGGCGGCAAAAGCCGACAAACGAAATACCGCGGAGAAGATTATAAGGCCGAAATCCATCTCAACCTCATCGACGCTTTTGAAACCCATCAACAAACGTTGAATGTAAATGGGAATAAAATCAGGATTACGATTCCGGCAGGAATAGAGAACGGACAAACGATAAAGATTCCCGGGCATGGCGGAGCCGGAATAAATGGTGGCCCAAATGGCGATTTGTATATTGCATTTTCAATAGCCAATCATTCCATATTCAAACGATTGGAAAACAATCTGTTTGCAAACATCGATCTGGATATCTACAAAGCCGTGTTGGGCGGCGAAATTACGATCGACACTTTAAATGGTCAAGTAAAACTAAAAGTAAAACCTGAAACCCAAAATGGAAGCAAGGTCAAACTAAAAGGCAAAGGATTTCCGGTTTATAAAAACGAAGGTCAATTTGGCGATTTACTGATCACTTTCAACATTAAAATCCCCACTCATTTAACGGAAAAACAAAAAGAATTATTTACCGAGTTATCTAAATCCTGAGCTATGCAAACCAACTATTTAGTAGCAGTAAATGATTTCTGCACAAGTCATCAAACCGAATTTTCGTTCCTTAAGTCGTTGCAACAAACCGGGCTGATAGAGATTACAACCATTGAAGAAACAGAGTTTATTGATACCGAACAACTTCAACAGTTGGAAAAATTTATTCGTTTCTATTATGAGCTGGATATAAATTTAGCAGGAATTGAAACGATTACTTATCTTTTGCAACGAATAAACAAAATGCAAGATGAAATTACTGCATTACGAAACAGACTCCGTCTTTATGAATAAACTTTGAAATGAGTAAAGCACAAGCATATATCAAGAAAACCATAAAAGTAATTTTATGGGTGATCCTAAGTTTTGTACTTCTGTTCATTCTCATTGCATTACTTATCCGAATTCCTTCCGTTCAAACCAAGATCGTTCATTACGCCACTTCTTTTGTCAGCAACAAAACCCATACAAAAGTTGAAATCAAAAAGATCAGTATTTCATTCCCCAAATCAGTAGTTGTTGAAGAACTTTATCTCGAAGATGAGCATAAAGACACGTTGATTTATGCCGGAAAGGCCAAAATAAATACGACGCTTTTCGACTTACTCAAAAATAAGATCGCCATCAGTTCGTTCGATCTGGAAGACGCAAGCGTAAAGCTGCACAACACCCTGTCAGATTCCCTGTTCAACTACAATTTTCTGATTTCCGCATTTGCCGATACAGCAACCAAGCCTAAATCCGATACTTTAACAGCGTCGAAATGGTCGTTTAGTTTAGATCGGGTGAGTTTGAAAAACGTCCGGTTTTCGTACAACGATCAATATGCAGGAATGAGTGTATTCGCAGTTCTGAAAAATTCAGAATTTACTGTGGATGAGATCAATCCGCGAAAATCTGTTTATCAATTTGATGCATTGCAGATGGATGGTTTAAAAGCAAATGTGCTGCTGAAAGAATCCGCAAACAGCACAACAAAAAATCCGGAAAGCGTTTCGCCAAAAATAGGCGCCAAAAGTATTGAGCTCAACAAAGCAACGATCCATATTACCGATTCAGTTGGTAATCTGTCGGTTGTTTCGATTATCGACGAATCTAAACTCAAAAATGCTTCCATCGATTTGCAAACGGAGTTGTTGACTTCCCAATCTATCTTTTTATCGAAAAGCGAAATTCAATATCATACTTTTGCGCCGGAAATAGCTTCAGTCGAAACAGTTGCAAAATCAGAAAGCAACTGGAAAGTTTCGCTGAATCGGATTGAATTGGTGGACAACACACTGATTTATAAATCAGGAAATAAACCTGAAGCAAAAGGTATTTTTGATCCGGATAATCTAACATACAGTCATTTATCGCTTGATGCAACAGATTTTTACTATTCATCAGACCTGGCAAAGGGATCGGTAAAGAAATTCAGTGCGATTGATCAGAATAATTTCGCAATCAAC
>DMBV01000087.1 GCA_003445975.1 Bacteroidales bacterium | reverse complement strand
AAAATTACCAGACAGCAAAAATTGAGCACAAAAAAACGCCTTCTAAAATTAGAGGCGTTTATTCTGACATTCGACACTTTTTACAAGGTGCGTTTGACTTCAATCATTTCGTAGGCTTCAACAATATCACCAATTTTGATGTCGTTGAAATTGTCGATATTCATTCCGCATTCATATCCAGAGTTCACTTCTTTCACATCGTCTTTATAACGTTTTAGCGAGCCTAAACGGCCGGAATAGATAACAATACCATCGCGGATAAGCCGAATGGTGCTGTTTCTGGTAATTTTTCCGCTCATAACCATACATCCGGCAATGGTGCCGATTTTTGGTATTTTGAATGTTTCGCGAATTTCGACGTTCGCCACAATTTTTTCTTCTTCGTCAGGAGAAAGCATTCCTTCGAGGGCAAGTTTTAATTCCTCAATGGCTTGGTAAATGATGGAATAGTATTTTATTTGAATTCCTTCTGTTTCGGCTAATCTTCTTGCTTGGGCATTGGCGCGAACCTGGAATCCAACAATAATTGCATCCGAAGCGGAGGCCAATAATACATCCGATTCACTAATTTGACCCACCGATTTATGAATTACATTCAATTGAACTTCGTTTACCGAAAGTTTGATAAGCGCGTCAGACAAGGCTTCGACAGAGCCATCCACATCGGCTTTCACTATCACATTTAATTCTTTGAAATCGCCAATTGCCAAACGGCGTCCAATTTCATCGAGTGTAATGTGTTTTTGGGTTCTGATTCCTTGTTCACGTTGCAATTGCATTCGTTTGGTAGCAATGGCTTTGGCTTCTCGTTCGTCGCTAATTACATTAAAACCATCACCGGCTTGCGGTGCGGCATTCAATCCAAGCAATAAAACGGGTGTTGAAGGTCCAGCGTCGGTCAAAAGAACGTTTCTTTCGTTGTACATGGCTTTTACTTTTCCATAGGTCGATCCGGCCAAAACCATGTCTCCTATTTTTAATGTTCCAGCTTGAACAAGTATTTTTGAAACATATCCGCGGCCTTTGTCGAGCGAGGATTCGATGATTGTTCCAACTGCATTTTTGTTTGGGTTTGCTCTTAGGTCGAGCATTTCGGCTTCGAGCAATACTTTTTCGAGCAATTCGCTAACACCATCGCCTTTTAAAGCGGAAATTTCTTGACTTTGATATTTTCCGCCCCATTCTTCAACCAAGATATTCAATTGCGACAATTGAGTTCTCAGGTTTTCAGTGTTGGCATTTGGCTTATCTACCTTATTAAAAGCAAAAACAATTGGAATTCCGGCAGCTTGTGCGTGATTGATTGCTTCTTTGGTTTGGGGCATTACATCGTCGTCGGCAGCAATTACAATGATTGCAACGTCGGTCACTTTTGCTCCACGGGCTCTCATGGCCGTAAAGGCTTCGTGTCCTGGTGTATCGAGGAAAGTGATTCTTCTACCGTCTTCCATTTTAACTTCGTATGCTCCAATATGTTGCGTAATTCCACCCGCTTCACCGGCAACAACATTTGATTTCCGGATAAAATCGAGGAGTTTCGTTTTTCCGTGGTCAACATGACCCATAACTGTAACAACAGGCGAACGGAAAACCAAATCACTTGCATTGTCAACTTTTTCAAACTCCTCTAGTGTTTCCTGAACTTCTACTCCCACGAATTCTACTTTGAATCCAAATTCGTCGGCTACAATAGAAATGGTTTCTGCATCGAGACGTTGGTTTATCGAAACAAACAAGCCGATACTCATACATGCGCCAATAACTTTCGTTACCGGAACATTCATCATGGTTGCCAACTCATTGGCGGTCACAAATTCAGTTGCTTTGATAAATTTTTGCTCATTCGCCAATTTTTCGATTTCGTCCTGAGAATGTTGATAAACGGCATCTCGTTTCAATCGACGGTGTTTGGACGCTTTTGATTTTCCGGTTGGAGTTAATCTGGCGAGCGTTTCTTTTATCTGCTGTTGAATTTCCTCTTCAGTTGGCTCGTGCTTTGGAACCAATTTGGCACGTTTATCAAATTTTCCACGTGGCGCAGGAGCACCTCTTTGTTCCGGTTTGCGTGCTGGCTGAGCAGCATTTGTTCCTGCTGTTTGAGTTCCACCACCGGTTTCGGTAGATGGCCCTCCTGGTTTAATTCGTTTACGTTTCTTCTTTTTATTGGCAACATTCCGATCGGAAGAAGAAGCAACTGGATCCTTTTTCTTTGGTTCGGGCAATACGATTCTGCCCATTATTTTTGGTCCTTCTAGTCTTTGAGAAACCGCTTTGATAAGTTGCGGTTCGGGCGGAGCTACAGGACTGCTTTCGGACTTTTCATCTTTTTGCTCATTGAACTTGGAGGATGCAGCATGTTCAACTTGTTTTCTTTCAGCATCCATTTTGGATTTTCGCTCAAAGTCGAATTTAGCTTTTTTCTCCGCGTCGGCTTTGCTCTTTTCTTCTTGCTTATCGTCGCGTTCTTTTTGCTTTTGGGCTTTTGTTTTTGGTTTCGGTCTGGTCGACCAGTTTTGCCCTTCCAAATTTATCTTGTCCAGAATTTTCAATCCTTCTTTTTCCGGTTTTGCTTCGCCTTGATTTTGGGCTGCTACCGGAACTTCTGCTTTTATTTCTTGAGATGGGATGACTTTCTCAGCATTGGGAACAGCTTTTGTTTCTGCTAAAGGCTCGCTCGCTTTTTGTTCTTTCAAAACTTCAGGAGTATGGCTTTTGCTTTCTGAAGGTTTTTCGAGCATTTCAAGCGGTTTTTCAACTGGCTTTTCAATTGGCTTTTCAATTGGTTTTTCAATTGGTTTTTCGCGTGGTTTAGCGGCTGGTGCACTATAAGATTCCGTTAGTCGGGAATCGCGAATAAACAATTCTTCGGACTTTTCTTCTCTTCGGGTTTCAATAATTTCGTCCTCTCTTGAAATGGAGAGCGTAGTCCGTTCGGCAGAAATCACTTTTTCTTGGGCGATCTGTTTTACTTTTCGCTCAGTTTGATATTCGTTCATTAAAATATGAACCATCTCTGGCGGGAGTTTGGTGTTTGGATTTGGATCAACCACAAAGCCTTTTTTATGCAGGAATTCAACTATTGTTGAACTGCCTACGTTAAACTCCTTGGCTGCTTTGCTCAATCGCATTGTTTCTGTATTTTCTGCCATACTTCTTTATTTTCAGTCCTAAAATTATTCTCGATTTGTTGTCTGGGCCTATCTTCTTGCTATTCGAATTCGCTTCTTAAAATACGAATTACTTCTTTGATTGTTTCTTCTTCCAAATCGGTTCGTTTCACTAATTCCTCAATAGGCACAGCTAAAACACTTTTTGCGGTATCACATCCAATTTGAACCAATTCGTCAATTATCCATTGATCAATCTCATCAGAGAATTCAACTAAATCAACATCTTCCAAATCCGCATCGGTATCGCGATACACATCAATTTCGTATCCTGTGAGCAATCCGGCTAGTTTAATGTTAAATCCTCCTTTGCCAATAGCCAAAGAAACCTGATCGGGTTTCATAAAAACATCCACTTTTTTGTTTTCTTCATCTATTTCAATAGAAGTTAGCTTGGCCGGACTTAAAGCTCTTTGGATATACAAAGAGGTATTGGTTGTGTAATTGATTACATCTATGTTTTCGTTTTTCAGTTCGCGAACAATGCCGTGAATTCTAGAGCCTTTCATTCCAACACAAGCTCCTACCGGATCAATTCGGTCGTCGTAGGATTCTACCGCTATCTTCGCTCTTTCACCGGGGATGCGTTTCACATTTTTGATGGTAATCAATCCGTCGTAAACTTCGGGAACTTCTTGTTCGAACAAACGTTCTAAGAATGCGGGCGATGTACGGGAAAGGATGATTACCGGGCTGTTGTTTCGGACATCTACTTTCGATACTACCGCACGAATTACGTCACCTTTTCGGTAATAATCGTTTGGTATTTGTTCGGATTTTGGAAGAATTAGTTCATAGTATTCATCGTCCAAAACAAGAATTTCTTTTTTCCATACTTGATATACTTCGCCCGTTACAATTTGGCCTACTTTTTCTTTGTATTTCGTATAAATATTGTCTTTTTCCAGATCCAATATTTTTGCGGCTAAATTTTGACGAATAGTGAGAATTTCTCTTCGGCCAAAGTCGATCATTCGCAATGCTTCTGATACTTCTTCACCAATTTCGAAATCAGGCTCAATCTTCATTGCTTCGGAGAGAGGAATTTGAAGGTTTTCGTCTTCTACTTCGCCATCTGGCACAATTTCGCGGTTTCGCCAAATTTCGAGATCTCCTTTATCAATGTTAACGATGATATCAAAGTTTTCATCTGTACCATAACGTTTAATCAGCATGTGACGAAAAACATCTTCGAGAATTCGCATCATGGTTTCTCTGTCGATGTTTTTGAATTCCTTAAACTCCTGAAAGGTGGATATTAAGCTGATTTTTTCTTCCTTCTTTGCCATTTTTACTTTTGTATTAAAAGGTAATTTCTATTTTACTTTCTTCTATTAAATCCAATGTGAGATTCAGCGGTGTCCCCTGAATGTATTTTTTTTGTGTTCCTTTTTTGGCATTCGGATTCAGCCCCAACGGAACAACTGTAATTTCTTGTTCTGACACTTTTTCGAGACGAACCAATAATTGCTCGCCACTTTTCAGTTTAAGGAGAAAGTTTTCTCCAATATATTTAGGATATTGACGAATAAACTTTAAAGGCAAATCCAATCCTGCACTGGAAACGCTGAGTGCAAAATCTTCCGTTTCGCGATCGAGACTAAACTCGATGTGGCGACTTAAATCAACGCATTCATCAATCGAAACGTTTTCGTCTCCATCAATAAAAAGTTCTATTTGATTGTCGGAAGTCACCCTCAGCTCTACCAAAAACCGTGGCGAGTCTTTCAAGTGCTCCTGTGCTAATTCTAAAATTCGCTCTTTTGTTATCATTTATTTATTTCTTTTTTTACGAAAAAAGGGGACGTATGCCCCCTCTCCGTAGTCTTATGTTTTAATGCCTTTCGACAATTAAAAACTCCTTATCATTAAGGAGAGCCCGTTTTTCGAATATAAATATCCCGAAAAACGCTGCAAAAATAAACTTTTTTTAGACGCAATGCACTCTTTTTTAAATCTTTTTACTGGTTTCCAAGCAGGTAAAACAAAAAAGCTGCTTTTCTCTAATCATTTTGTAGTTTTGTTTTCGAAATAAACGAAACCATTTTATGAGAACAATTAAATTACCTCTTCTTTTTGCAATTTTTATTTTGGCCTTTACAGGATATGCTCAAGAGAAAATTTTCGATTTCAAAGATGCTAGCAATCTAAATCACAGCATCATGCCCAAACGCATTGCAAATTTGGCTTGGGTCGACAAAAGTGAACTTTACAGTTTTATTGAAAATAATGCCGTCCTTCTTGGCTCGGCCGTGAACGAAAATGCCGCCAAAACGCTTGTCACACTCACGGAAATGAATACACTCCTAAAAAAGTATGAAATAAAAATTGAGCGCATCCCTTCCATTCAATGGAAAGCAGTATCGGAATTTACTTTCCAGAATAAAAGTCAACTCTTTGGTGTAAATGTGGAAACTAAATCAATTTTACTATTGAACAACTGGCCGGAATCGGCCGAAAATATAGAAATAGAACCAAATACAAATAGAGTGGCTTATACCATTGCCAACAATCTATTTGTGGCCGAAAACAAAGAACAATTGCAACTAACCAACGATTTGGAATCAATTGTAAACGGACAAACTGTTCATCGGTCTGAATTTGGGATTACAGGTGGAATTTTCTGGTCGCCAAAAGGCAATTTTATAGCCTATTACCAAAAAGACGAAAGCCTTGTTGGCGATTATCCATTGGTAGATATCATGAACCCGGAAGCCACCGCAAAAATGATAAAATATCCAATGGCCGGTACCGCCAACGAAAAAGTGAAACTTGCGGTTTATGACATTCAAAACAAAAAAACCGTTTATCTCAAAACGGGCGAAAATATTGATCAGTATTTAACGAGCGTTTCTTGGTCGCCCGACGAAAAACAAATTTATATCGCTGTTCTGAATCGCGATCAGAACTATCTAAAGCTAAACAAATACGATGCTCAAACGGGGGATTTTCTGCTTACTTTATTTGAGGAAAAATCGGATACTTGGGTTGAACCGGAACATCCGCTTACTTTTCTTAAAAACAGACCCGATCAATTTGTTTGGTTTAGCGAACGCGACGGCTGGCAACATCTTTATATTTATACAACCAATGGACAATTTGTTCAGCAAATTACGCAAGGCGAATGGAATGTTACAGAAATTTTGGGCTTCGACAAAACAGGAGAAAATATTTTGATTGAAGGAACAAAAGAAAGCCCACTCGAAAATCATATTTACAGCATTCACCTCAAATCCGCTAAGATTAAAAAACTAAGTATTGAGCACGGCACGCATGCCGGAACACTTTCCCCTTCCGGAGAATACCTATTCGACTCCTATTCAAATACAGAAACAGCACGCGTTTATGAAATTTTTTCCTCAGCCGGAAAAAAAACCAAAGAATTGTTGCGCGATGCAAATCCGCTGAAAGACTATAAATTGGGGAAAATAATCATGGGGAAACTCAAAAACGAAGACAATACCGATTTGTATTACCGCCTAATTTTGCCCACAGATTTCGACAGTACACAATCGTACCCTGTATTTTACTATTTGTATGGCGGTCCGCATGCGCAATTGGTTACCGACTCGTGGTTGAGCGGCGCAAATGTATTTATGGAATTGATGGCTCAACGAGGCTATATTGTCTTTACACTCGATAATAGAGGAACACCCAACCGAGGCTTTGCTTTCGAAAATGCGATTCATCGGAAATTGGGAAGAAATGAAGTGGCCGATCAAATGGTAGGCGTTCGCTTTTTGCAGAATCTACCGTTTGTGGATGCCGAAAGAATGGGAATTCAAGGCTGGAGTTATGGCGG
>DMBV01000003.1 GCA_003445975.1 Bacteroidales bacterium | reverse complement strand
GATTAATTCCATTCAATCTTCTTTAAATATAAAAAAAATAATTACTTTAGCAAGGAGATAGAGTTGCTTCGTGTTTTTGACCGAAATGATCTTATTTTAGTGATTATGAAAAGCTTATTGGTTTGTAGATAAGCGCGTTGGTAAACTTAAAATGAAACTCAATGAAGAATATCATTGTCGCGATGGACTTTTCGAAAGGAGCGAATCATGCTCTGGATTATGCTATCAAATTGGCCAATAAAACGCTTTCTGATATCCTAATGGTATGGGTAGATGCAGACCAAACCAAGGAATCCACCATCGGTTTGTGTAAGAACGAAATTCGTAGAGATGCAAAGATTGAATTGCAACGTATTTCGGAAGAAAAATCGGCTAGTCTTACCGGCGGTATTATGAAATTGAAACAACGTAAAGGAAAGGTTTATCAAGAGTTGGCTTTGCAGGCAAAAGCGTCCAATAGTTCATTAATTATTGTTGGAACACATGGCTTGAGTGGGTTCGAAGAATTTTGGATAGGAAGCAATGCTTATAAAATTATATCCTATGCCGCTTGTCCTGTTATCAGTATTCGTTTTGATTACGATATAGAAAAACCCATTCGAACAATTGTTGTTCCTATTGACAATTCGCCCCATTCCACAAAAAAAATTCCCACGGTAGCAAAATTGGCCAAAGCTTTTCAGGCCGATATTTATCTCTTGGCCATGTACACAACCAATTTGGCTTCGCTCAAAAAAACAGTTGATCGAAATTTAATGGAATCGGAAAAATATTTGGCTAAAGAAAACGTTCCTTACATTGCCCAAACACAACAAACAAACAATTTGCCTCTTGCTGTTGTTAGCTATGCAAAGAAAGTGGATGGCGATTTAATTGTAATTATGACCGATCAAGATATAGCAAATCGAAATATAGTAATGGGTGATTATAGTCAAACTATTATCAATCTTTCTCATTTGCCGATTTTAAGTGTAAAACCGGAAAATTTATTTCATTAATGACAAAAAAAATTTTTTCTGCAATCGTTTTGAATATGTTTGTTTTGTTCGTTGTGAATGCACAAATCTATAATTCGAATGAAATTCAGACGGGTTCTTTATATAAGCAACAACAACTTGATTCCTTGTTAATGTTGCACAAAAAAGTAAATTCTTTGCAAAGTTCAGTAGCAGGATATCGAATTCAGGTTTATTTTGAATCGGGAAATTATTCGAAAACAAAGGCTTTGGAGGTTAAAAATAAGTTTGAGCAGGATTTTTTTAGCATTCCGGCTTATGTGTCATTTAACGAACCCTATTATCGGGTAAGAGTGGGTAATTTCAGAACAAAGATTGAAGCCATTGGTTTTTTAAAACAAATTCAAATGGCCTATCCAAATGCATTTGTTGTGAAAGATTTGATTTCTTTTGAAAAATTTGATGAAATAGTTGATAAATAATTATATTTACACACCTTTAGGGGGTAATTAAATTCAATTTATATGAGAGCAATAGTAGTAGGAATTGACTTCTTGAATGAATCGCTGGCTGCGTTGAAAATGGCCGTGATTGTTGCAATAAAAGCCAAATCGAAAATTGTGTTGGTTTTTGTAAACAAGCCCGATAAATCGAAGCCAATTTTTAGAACATCACCCGATAAACTAAGAGAAGTAGTCGAGGGTAGATTTAAAGAGTTGATTCATAAATATTCTGTTCAATACGGGGCGGAAAACTTTAATTATAGATTTTGTGAGGGCACCAAAATACATGAAGTTATCAACGAACAAGCCGAAGATTGGAGAGCAGAACTTATTGTTTTGGGGACTCATGGGAAATCGGGAATCAAATTGTTTAAACATTCCATGGCTTTTCAGGTAGCCGAAAGAGCTGTAGTTCCTGTACTCACGGTGCGAGATGGCGCGCAAATCAGCAGTCATATAAAGAAAATTTTGATTCCAATAGATGCCACACTCGAAACACGTCAGAAAATTCCATTTACGGTTCGTTTAGCAAAAATGTTTGGCGCCGAAATTCACATGTTGGCTATCTATCATTCGTCTGTTCAGGCTGTAAAAGAAAATATAGAACGATATACTCGCCAGTCGGCCGAATATTTAGAAGGCAATAATGTAGA
The DNA here is from genome assembly GCA_003445975.1 of Bacteroidales bacterium. GTDB lineage: Bacteria > Bacteroidota > Bacteroidia > Bacteroidales > UBA12170 > UBA12170. The sequence continues at coordinate 20,030 of DMBV01000003.1, read as the reverse complement.
TTTTGTTGTGAAATCGATCGAAACAACGGATATTGTAAACGAAACAATCCGCTATGCAAATGAAATCAATGCCGATTTAATTTCAAGTATGGCTGTTCAGATAAGCATCCCATCAAATCTGTGGAACGGATGTTTTGCCGAGCAACTTATTGATCAATCTCCTTTGCCAGTTATTACGGTTCCTGCAAAAGAATTGATAAGAACACTGTCTCGTTAATAGAGGGAGAAGGATTCGATTTTAATTAAAAAAAGGACTGAATTTTTTCAGTCCTTTTTTATTTAATCTTTTTGCAGATACTTTGCCATGATGGTGAGCAATTCGTTGGTTCGAATGGGCTTCAAAATATAGTCGTCGCTGCCGGCTTCAAAACTTTTTTCGCGTTCGCCTTCAAAAGCATAAGCTGTTTGGGTAATAATCGGAATGTTCTTATTCAAACTTTTGATAAGTCGAATGGCTTTGTATCCGTTCATGATAGGCATATTGATATCCATTAAAATCAGATCTATTTGTGTGTCGGTCTTGCAAGCTTCATAGGCTTCCTTTCCATTTTTGGCCCACAAAACGTTTGCATTTGTAGGTTTAATCGCATGAAATAAAAATTTGTAGTTATGACTTACGTCCTCAACAATCATTATTGTCTTTGCTGCCCAATCGTATTGGCGTGGCGTTTCTGTACTCATTATTTCTTTCTTTAGGATTATTTGCAGTTTAATACAATACCAAAATTAACAAATATTTTCAAATTTGTGGAATAAATCGGCCGATAAATTAATTTCGGTTTAAACAGTTTAAATCTTCAAATGCTATTTCGAGCCTTTTGATGATTGTTTCTTCTCCGGCACGAAGCCATTTTCGGGGATCGTAATATTTTTTGTTTGGTACATCATCGCCTTCAGGATTTCCTATTTGTCCTTGCAAATAGTCCTTTTTGCTCGTGTAATATTTAAGTATTCCTTCCCAAAAAGCCCATTGTGTATCGGTATCAATATTCATTTTGATTACGCCATACGAGAGTGCTTCACGAATTTCTTCTCTGCTCGATCCCGAACCGCCATGAAAAACAAAGTTGACCGGTTTGGCCGAAGTATGGAGATTGTGTTCGATGTATTTTTGCGAATTGTCAAGAATTTTTGGAGTCAGTTTTACGTTTCCTGGTTTATAAACTCCATGAACATTTCCAAAAGAAGCAGCAATGGTGAAATTTGAACTCACTTTTGACAATTCTTCATAAGCATAGGAAACTTCTTCGGGTTGAGTATATAACTTTGAACTATCGGCATCGGTATTGTCCACTCCGTCTTCTTCGCCACCGGTTATTCCTAACTCAATTTCTAAAGTCATGCCCATTTTGGCCATTCTTTCCAAGTATTTTTTGGATATCTCAATGTTTTCAACAATCGGCTCTTCGGATAAATCCAGCATGTGTGACGAAAAGAGCGGTTTCCCGTTTTTTGCAAAATAAGCTTCTCCAGCATCTAACAATCCATCAATCCAAGGCAATAATTTTTTGGCAGCATGATCTGTATGCAAAACTACGGCAACGCCATAAAGTTCTGCAAGAGTGTGCACATGCAAAGCTGCCGAAATGCCACCGGCAATGGCCGATTGTTGTTTGTCGTTTGCTAAGTTTTTGCCCGCATAAAAAGAAGCGCCTCCATTGGATAGCTGTACAATAATAGGAGAGTTAACTTTTTTTGCCGTTTCCAACACGGCATTCAAGGTGTTTGTACCAGTAACATTCACAGCAGGAAAAGCAAATTGATTGGCTTTGGCCAATTGAAATACTTTGTTAAGGTCTTTTCCAAATAAAACGCCTGGTTTTACATGGTCGAATATTTTGTTTGACATAATTTTAAATTTTGATGATACGCGATTGGTTGAATAATAAAAATTAATACAAAGGTTTCCTTTGTGAAATTGCTTTCAAAAGTACTAAAAACAATTTGAAAATGGGGAGTATTTTACATTTTTACCTTTCCGATCCGACAATAATTATTGATTGCAAAGATTTTTGATACTCAATCAATTGTTTATCTTTGGAGGTGTAAAATTGTCGGACATGACTGATTTGCTATTTCATAGGAATTTTTATTTGTCGAAATTTTTCGTTTTTTTGGCACTTTTGGTGAATACTACAAGTGGACAAACAGTAGAAAAAATAGTTTCACCCTTTTCTCAGCTGGAGATTTTGATTGATGTGGATTTAAATCAGGCATTGAATTCTATCGAAAAGATGAAGGACAACGCAAGTGATGAGAATTCCGAACTTTTTTTCTTAGAGCTTGAATTGAAAAGAGCGAAGGTCTTATGGCAATTGGGAGCTATTCGCAAAGCAAATCAAATATGGGATACCATTAAAAATGCGAAACTTGAGAATGTTAGTTCAGAACTCCATGCGCATTTGCTTTTACTGAAATCGGAGGCTTTTCGCGAAACTGGAAATTATTCGCAAGCCTCGGTTTTGCTGGCTAAGGCTGCCAATATTTTCAATAAGCTGGACAATCAAAATGGGATTTTACTTTACAATCTGCACTATGCCGAACTTTACGCCTCGCTAAAACAATATCCCAATGCACTGGAGGCAATTTCAAATGCAATCGAATTGGGCGGCAATCGATTAGCAGTTGATCGCAAAATCGAACTTTATACAAAAAAAGCAAAATGGGAAGGTTTGGCCGGAAACAAAGAAGCTTATTACAAAAATATTGAAATCATTCAAGCTGCATTGGCAAATGAAAAGTCGGAGCTTCTGCAGGCTCGATTGGCAATGGAGAAAGCCAATTATTTTATGCTTGTCCAAAATTTCGATCTTGCATTAGAATATTATTCAGAAGCCGAAAATCTTTTTAAAACCTTGAATAATAGAAGAGAACTGAATGAGATTTATCTGAAAAAAGCAAAATTATTTTCCTTTCGAGATAATGCATTTGCCCAAGTGCTCTATCTGAAACAAGCAAGTAGTCAGGCACGGCTTCTTGGTGATATTCATTTGGCTCTGGATGCAAAACTTAAATTGGCTTTGGCGTTTTATAATCAGAAAAAGATAGACAGCTCACTGATTTATGTGGACGAGATTATTCAATCGTCGGCAAATCCAAAGCTCAAAATTGCTGCCTACGAATTAGGAAAATCGATTTTTCTGGCGCAAAGGAAATTTGAAAAAAGCCTGACCTTTATGGAATTGAGGCAAAAATTGAGAGATAGTTTGGATAAAAATGCACTAAACCAAACAATCGATTCGAGCCAAACAGAACAAGATCTTGCCAATTATGAAATCAAAATCGGCGAAGTTGAAAAAGAATTGAATTCCTTACAGCTTAAACATCAAAATAGTACATCCTTGCTGCGAATAGTGCCTGCCTTGTTGGCTTTCATTGCACTTTTTGGCCTTGGTCTGCATTTGTTTTTTCAGCACCGAACCAATAGAAAAAGAATCTTAATAGAAGAAAGAATGTTTTTTTTGCAGTTCGATGCGCATTTCGTTTTCAACGCTCTAACGGCCATTCAAGGATTTATTTTAAAAAACAAGATTTTTAATGCCGAACATCATTTGCAAATATTGGCCGATTTGATGCAATACATTGTAAAATCGGCCAATCAAGAAAAAGTCCCACTTCATGAAGAAATAAGTTTTTTGATGGCTTATTTGCAAATTCAAAAATTGCGCTTTGGCGACGTTTTAAGATTTGAAATTAAAATAGACGATGTCCTCGACCCCGAAAAATATTTTATTCCGCCTTTCCTCAGTTATCCTTTTTTGGAGTTTGCCATCGAAAACCGCATTCAAAAACAGGAGTCGAAAGGAAGCATTTGTTTAGAATTCAGAAAGAAAGGCAAATGGCTTTTCATAATTTTGAGCGATAGAAACATCGGTTTTTTGAATCAAGATGCTTTCCTGAAACGAAAGAATCTTGAAAACATAAATTTATTGGATTTAACCAAAAGCCGACTGAGGCGCTACAATGGATTTCTAAATAGGAAAGCCGCGATGAAAATAGAAAACCTGAGTGCACAGGAGCAAGTCTTGCACATTCATTTAAAAATTGAATAAATGTCGGTATTAGTAAATTTTGCCATTTTCCCAACAGACATAGGTACTAGCGTTAGTTCGGAAGTGAGTTTGGTCATCAAAATGCTTATGGAAAATAATGTTGCTTTCGAGCTGAATGCGATGGGAACAGTGTTTGAAACCCAAACAGTGAGCCAAGCCCTCAAAGTAATTCAAAAAGCATATACTGTTTTGAAAGCGCACAAAAGAGTTTATTTAGTGCTCACTATGGACATCCAGAAAAACAAAAGCAAGCGGATTCGGTCAAAAATAGAATCGATAAAGAATAAATTGATCTAAACATTTTGTCTTTTTGTTTTTTTTTTGAAGCATTTTCATTTCGAACTATTTGACTTACCTTTGTCGCCACAAAAAAAATAAGATTTCATGGATAGAAATACAATAACGGGGATTGTACTCATTATTTTAATTTTCGTTTTCTTTAGTTGGCTCAATACGCCTTCGTCCGAAGATTTAGCTCAAATGCAACGCAGTCGCGATTCGATTGCGCTGGTTCAGAAGCAAAATCAAATTACCGATTCTTTGCGAAATGCTGTTGAAAGCAATTTGGTTCAATTTCAGGAAAAAGAAATAGAATCGACCGAAGTATATACCGAAGAAGCAGTGGCTGCAGAACAAAACCTGCGTAAAGATAAGTTTGGCGCTTTTTCAAATTCGGCCGTTGGGGAAGAACATCATCTTCAGATCGAAAGCGACGTTTTAAGAATTGATTTTAGCAATAAAGGCGGTCGTATTTATAAAGCTGAATTGAAAAATTTCAAAACCTACGATACATTGCCTTTGGTGCTTTTTCAGGGCGATACCGCTCGTTTTGGTTTTGTGTTCAATGCTGCCAATCGTTTGATCAATACGCAAGATCAATATTTTCAGGTGTTTGTAAACGACAAACCACTGGATAAAGAAACGAAATTGATCATCAATAAAAATGAAAAAGCCAAAATAGCATATCGCCTTTTCCCCGATTTGGAAGAGGGCTTTAATCAAAACCAATACATCGAGTTTAGCTATACCGTGATGGCCGATTCGTATATGATTGATTTCGACATTCGATTTGTGGGCATGGAAAACACTTTAGACAATCGCAATCAATACGTCGAATTCAATTGGTTTCAGAACTTAAGAACCCAAGAACAAATTGTAGATCAATACAATGGCGCAGGTATTTATTACAAATACCACCAAGACGATGTGGATAATATGGCCGAAAACAAAGACGAAAAAGAATCGCTCAAAGGAAAATTGGCCTGGATTTCGTACAAACAACGCTTTTTCAGCACCTCTTTAATTGCCAAAGATTATTTTATAAGCGCAAATATAGAACAAGCCCATTTGCCATCAACAGATAGTAAATATGAAATAAGTATGTCAACGGATATTGGCTTGCCCGTTGAAAACGTCAAAGATTTTACGGTTGAAATGCAAATGTATTTAGGCCCGAATGAATTTAAACGTTTGGAATCCTACAACATGGATTTGGAACGTCAAATTCCTATTGGTTGGGGATTCTTTCTTCTGTCGTGGCTCAACAAATACATCGTTATCAATGTGTTTCACTTTTTGGGTGGTTTGGGCTGGAATTATGGAATCGTAATTTTAGTGCTCACTTTGTTGCTCAAAGTATTTTTGTTCCCAATCGCCTACAAGACCTATAAATCTACCGCCAAAATGCGGATCTTGAAACCTGAAATTGACGAAATAAACGAAAAATTCAAAGACAAAGACGCAATCAAAAAGCAACAAGCTACCATGGATTTGTACAAAAAAGCCGGAGTAAATCCGATGGCTGGTTGTATTCCAATGCTTTTGCAAATGCCCATCTTGTTTGCGATGTTTCGGTTTTTCCCGGCTTCCATTGAGTTGCGTCAGAAATCNNTGGCTTTTCAATCCCATTTTATGGCGACCATATCAGTTTATTTACTTTGTTGATGACTATTTCTACCATCATGTACACAAAAGTGAATAACGATATGATGGGAAGCAGCTCTCAGCAATTGCCCGGAATGAAAACAATGATGTATTTAATGCCAATTCTGTTTTTGGGAATTTTCAATAATTATGCCGCCGGATTGAGCTATTATTATTTTCTGGCAAACATGATTACTTTTGGCCAAATGTGGTTGATTCGTAAAACCATCAACGAAGACAAGATTCATGCGCAAATACAAGCCAACAAGCTGAAAGCACCTAAGAAAAAATCTGGTTTTCAGAAACGTTTAGAAGAAATGGCTAAACTGCAAGAAGCCAAGAAAAAATAAAAGAAAAAACCCTCGATTGAAATCCAATCGAGGGTTTTTTTATTTTTTTGAAAGCCGTTTGGCGGTTTTCTTTTTCATCACCGAATAGCCAAACTTGCCAATGAATTTTCCAACTTCATAATACGAGCCATGCGAATACACGATGGGACGACTTTTGTGAAAATCAAATTTCTCCGTTTCTATATCAAAGAATTCTTCGCTCGCTTGAACATGAACCACTTCGGCCAAAAACATATCGTGCGAACCCAACGAAATGATCTGAGTCACCTTGCATTCGATATTTATTGGTGCTTCTGCAATAATTGGAGCCGAAACCTTTTCGCCCTTTACAGCAGTTAGTTTCATCTCTTTAAATTTGTCAAAATCGCGCCCCGATTTTACACCACACCAATCCGTAGCATAGGCCAGTTCTTTGTTGGTAAGATTGATTACAAATTCGCCACTCTCCGAAATCAATTGATGAGAGTGTCGGCTCTTCCGAATTGAAACATAAGCCATTGGAGGCGTTGTATTGGTGGTTCCTGTCCATGCAATGGTAATGATATTGTACTTTTCCGGACTGTTTCCACAACTTACCATAGCTGCTGGAACCGGCGAAACCATCGTTCCGGGTTTCCAATGTATTTTTTTTATCTTGCTATTCATCATTCAAACATACATTTTTTCCAAATGCTACACGTATTATCTCTTGTTTTTGTTATTAATTTCTATTTTTACACTTTTAAAAGACAAGCAAGTGGAAGACTTCAATTCTAAAATATGTAGAAGTGCTTTTTTCGATTCATTGGAAAATGCAAATTTAGCTTTTCGTCAGCCGCATCTTTTTGCCGAGCTTCGTTTTGATTTGTCTTCCATTTCAGTCCCTTTAATCGAAAAAATGGTTTGGCCCGAAAAAATCATTTTTACTTGCCGAGCAGGCACTTTGAGCGAAAAAGAACGATTTGAAGCCTACCAGATTGCATTGAAAAAGGACGTCGATTTTATCGATATCGATTTTGAAGCGGATTTGGATCTGCTCTTTGCCCTAAAGCCTGAAATTAGAAACTCCAAAACAAAACTTATTCTTTCGCAGCACAATTTTTCGGAGACTCCATCTTTCGAAATCCTAAAAGCCAGCACCCAAAAAGCCTTCGATTTAGGTGCCGACATGGCTAAAATTGTTAGCACAGCGAAGCAAATTTCAGATTTAGAGCGAATCTATCATTTGTACACTCATTTTGATCGTTTGGTAGCTTTTGCCATGGGCGAGTTGGCAATCGAATCGCGAGCAAAAATTTTGTATTTAGGAGCTCCTTTTACGTATGCCGCTTTTTCGGAAAATGAGCAAACAGCCGCGGGACAACTGAATTTTCAACAAACCATCGATTTGTATAATAAGCTTAAATCCATCAATATATGAAATTAGCTGTTGTTGGAAATCCGATTGCTCACAGCAAAAGTCCGCTCATCTTTCGTTTTTTGTTCGACGCAACAGACATGGAATTTAGTTACGAAAAATTGCTTCTAAATTCGGCCAATGCCATTCCTGCTCTTTTCAAATTGGGTTATTCAGGCATCAATATTACTTCGCCTTTCAAACAAAGTATTTTGCCATTTTTGGACACTATTTCTGCCGAGGCTAGCCAGATAGGAAGTGTGAATACGGTAGTTTTAAAAAACGGACAACTGAATGGATTCAATACCGATTTTCTTGGTGTTCAAAATGCATTATTTCAAAATAATATCGAGCTAAAGAATAAAAAATGTTTGATTTTAGGCGCTGGCGGTGCAGCGCGAGCAGCTATTTTCGCCCTAAAGAGTCAGAATGCTTTTGTAAAAATTTGCAATCGGACCAGCGAAAAAGCACAAGTACTGGCCAACGAATTTGGAGTCGGATTTTGTGAACAAAGCGAGCTTGCAAAAGTCCTATCAGAAACCGAAATCTTAATTGATACTTTGCCCATGGGCATTCAATTGATTGCGCCAAGCCACTTGCATGAAAATTTGGTTGTCTTGGATGCGTCGTACCCAAAATCTGTTTATAGCGAAAAAAACGTTGGGAAATTAATTGGAGGCGAACATTGGCTTTTGCAGCAGGCATTGCCAGCCTTTGAACTGTTCACCGGCATCGACCTAAATAATATTGATTATAAGCAGAAAGAGCTTCTCAATTTGCTGAATAAATCCTAAAAACTGAATTATGAATACGTTTGGCCGAATATTTAAGTTATCCATTTTTGGAGAATCACATGGCAAAGGAATTGGAATTGTAATAGACGGATGCCCGGTTGGAATTCATTTAAAAGAAGAAGATTTTAAAATTGATTTTGATCGCCGAAGAAGCGGTGCTCGTGGCACTACACCTCGTATTGAGCCAGATTTGCCCGAAATATTAAGCGGTGTTTATCAAGGAAAAACCACCGGAAGTCCAATTGCAATTGTGTTTAAAAATACCAATACACAATCGCATGATTACGATGAAATAGCGGAAATTCCACGTCCCGGTCATGCCGATTTTACGGCTAAAGTGAAATATCAAGGATTGAACGATCCACGTGGTGGAGGTCATTTTTCGGGACGAATCACATTGGGATTGGTTGCTGCGGGTTTTATTGCAAAAAAAATTCTTTCCAATGTTCATTTTGATGCCAAAGTAATTGAAGTTGGCGGAAGCTCAAATATTCAGGAAATGGTTGAAAAAGCATTGGCCGAAGGCGATTCGGTTGGTGGATTGATAGAATGCCGTATAAGCGGATTGCCAGTAGGTATTGGCGAACCGTTTTTTGATTCAATCGAATCGATGATTAGTCACTTAATCTTTTCAATTCCTGCAACCAAAGGCATTGAATTTGGTGCTGGTTTTGCTGCTTCCAAGATGAAAGGCAGCGAACACAACGATTCTTTTGTCGATGGAAATGGAAAAACCCAAAGCAATCATGCCGGAGGAATCAATGGCGGAATAAGCAATGGCAACGATTTGGTATTTCGTGTAGCCGTAAAGCCTACATCGAGTATTCAAAAAACGCAACATTCGTTTAATCTCTCAAAAAACAAAATGGAAGATTTCGAAATTGTTGGTCGCCACGACGCTTGCATCGCACTTCGGATTCCTGTCATCATCGAAGCGGCTGCTGCAATGGCGCTCGCCGATTTGTTTTTGATTCAACAGCATTGATTTATACGCTTTTGTTCTTTTCGAGAAGCGAAAAAATAACGTATTTGTTGTAGAAATAGACCGTTGCCAAGGCAAAAATACTTGCAATAATTCCTAAAAAAGCATTGAAAAACGGCGGAGAGGTCAATGCCATCCGAATAATCAAAGTAGCCACAGCAAAGGCCGAATTGCGAAAAACCACTAAAAACGAATAACTGTATCTTAAACTGAGTAATACCAGAAATATATCATTGTATATCAATATGGTATAAAAGTTAGTGAAGAAGTCGAAAATCACATCGTGCTGAAAATATAAGTATAGATCATAAAATCCGCTCACGAAAAAGATGAAGAAAAGTAGCAGAGCGCAATTTTTCTTAAATAGGATAAACCGTGTTTGATCTACCGGATCGGAGGTGATGGGAGCATGCTTTAGAATCTGACTAATCAAAAGAATGAAAACAAAAATAATTAATGCGCCAAAAGCATCTGAAAGCATTGCAGCCAATGGGTTTAAGATCTCTTGCCAAGGCAGGTCGGTATTTAAATTTCCGAAATGCTTAAACGAAGAACGCAGCAAAATCAAAGAAAATATCTCAAATTGCTTCAACAAAGAGGTGGAAACCGAACGTGCCAAGGCAAATATCAATCCGATCACTTCAACAAGCAATAAAAGCGAAAAGGCGGTTTCAATTGCAAAATATTTATTGATAGAAATCCAATCGGAAAGAATTTTGGGCAACAAACCGAAATAATGCAACAAACTAACTGCTACGGAAAGAAGAAATACTGCCACCAAGATTCCGCCAACCAATCGGTGGTTTCGCTTGCTTTCCCAATACAAATGAAACTGATCGAAAAGGCGTGAATTGAAAAAGAGAAGTTTCGACATCATAATTTTGGCAATCTTTTTATCCAATTTTTTCTGAACCAAACAAATATAAAAATAATTGCATTCTACGGCAATTGAATTTTATATTATTCGGTCTAATTTATCAATTGTTGATAGTCTGCTTGCTTTGAACCGAAGACGAATACGAAAAATTGCTCTTAAACGGAGGGGTTTACAGTTAGTTTTAACTCAAATGATTGAATAGTATGCGATTAGAATAAATGGGTTTTTGCTTCAATTAAAAACCGGCTGTTAACAAGATTTCTATTCTTCAGCACTTCGGGCTGGTAGATGTACATAAATTCGTGTTCAATTCGAACGATCATTGTGTTTATTGAAAATAGCAGTTTTATGAATATTCATTTTATAGCCATAGGCGGTGCTGCCATGCACAATTTGGCCATAGCACTTCATCTGAAAGGAATCTCGGTAAGCGGTTCGGATGATGAAATTTTTGAGCCTTCCAAATCGCGCTTGGAAAAATATGGTCTTCTTCCTGAAAAATTTGGTTGGTTTCCTGAAAAAATGACGGCAAATATCGATGCGGTTATTTTAGGAATGCATGCGCGTGATGACAATCCGGAACTTCTGCAAGCCAAAAAACTTGCTTTGCCTATTTTTTCGTATCCTGAATATTTGTACGAACAGTCGAAAGACAAAATTAGAGTAGTGATTGGTGGAAGTCATGGCAAAACGACCATTACTGCCATGGTTTTGCATGTCTTGCAATTGCTTGGCTATGAGCCTGATTATATGGTTGGTTCCAAATTGGATGGCTTTGAAGTGATGGTAAAACTTTCGAACAATGCCAAAATAATGATCCTAGAAGGCGACGAATATTTGAGTTCTCCCATTGATTTGCGACCAAAATTTCATCTCTACAAACCAAATATCGCTTTGCTAAGCGGGATTGCTTGGGACCACATGAATGTATTCCCAACTTTTGAAAATTATATACAACAGTTTGCCACGTTCATCGATCTAATCGAAAAAAATGGAAGTTTGGTTTATTTTTCGGAAGATGAAAATGTACGTATGATTGCCGAAAATAGCAGAGAGGATATCAAAATATTTCCCTATCACGAAATCGATTCCTATATTCTAAATGGACAAACCACTCTTGTTTTTGAAGCCAAACGCTATCCAATTCAGGTATTTGGAAAACACAATCTTCAAAATATAAACGGAGCCAGATATGTATGTGAGGCACTCGGCGTAAAACCGGTCGATTTTTTTGAAGCCATAAGCACTTTTGCCGGCACTTCGAATCGGTTGGAATTGATAGCGAAAAATGCAAAGACACTCATTTTCAAAGATTTTGCTCATTCGCCATCAAAATTAAAAGCAACCACTTTGGCTGTTAAAAATCAATTCGAAAGTTCCAAATTGGTGGCTTGTATGGAATTGCATACTTTTAGCAGCCTCAATAAAGCATTTCTTAATCAATATGTCGGAACCATGGATTCGGCCGACTTTCCGATTGTCTATTTTAATCCAAAAACACTCGTCCATAAAAAACTACCCGCAATTTCTGTTGAAGAAGTGAAACAAGCTTTTGCAAACGAAAAGCTGTTTGTATTTACCGAAACGGAAAAACTCGAATCCTTTTTGTTGGAACAAAATTGGGCGAATATGAATCTGCTGTTGATGAGCTCGGGCAATTTTGGTGGATTAGAATACAAATCATTGGCCGAAAAAATTCTTGTAGAGTGCTGAAATATTGATTGGGAAAATTCCTTTCCGTAAGATCGCCTACCAAAAATAGCTTTTTTCAAATTTTGAAAAGCCAATCCATTTGCTTTTAAAATTTAGTATGTCAGAGGGTATATTTCGTTCTTGTTCTGACATTTAAAATCTATATTTTCTTTTTTTTGTTTATGTTAACTTAAACTTAAGCATCTCTCTTTTCTCGCCTTCATTGTTAACAATCTTTTAAAGCTTGTTTAAACTTCAATTTGCATTTGGGTTGTTATTTTGCCTCATCAAAACTGAAACATAAAATTTAATTATAACCTATCAAAAAAAATGACCCATGAAAAAAGTAAAATTTCAGATTTTTGCAATTCTAATTGGCACAATGGCTCTAAGTCTTTCTTCCTGCTTGAAGGATACAACGCCGGAACCAGATCCAATTCCGCCCACAATGAGTGGATTAACAATCGAAGGAAGTGGAAAATCTTTTGTTGCTACATTAATTTTTAGCGAAGGCGTTTACAAAGCAGCTAATTCCACCGGAAACTTGGACAATGCAAGTTTCGTTATCAGCGTAGCAAATGGCATTGGCGCATTGGAAAGCGCAGTGGTAGCACATACTGCCGGAAGCACCAATGCCCTTATTACAATTACTTTGAATGAATATTCGGATGGAAATGAAGAATTGACCATCGAAGCAGCATCCAATACGAGTATCTACAATACCAAAGGTACTGGAATGCTGTTTACCGAAAAAAAATCAATCACCATGAGTGGCACAATACATGAAACCATTCATGTTGCTGCTGGTGCAAATGGCACTGGAACAACCACTTGGACAGCAAACAATACGTACATTCTTGATGGTTTGATTTTTGTCAATGATGGACAAACGCTCACTATCGAAGCGGGAACAGTAATAAAAGGTGCCGAAGGGCAAGAAGCCGATGCAAGTGCACTTATCGTAGCACGCGGCGGAAAAATAATGGCGGTAGGAACTGCTCTAAAACCAATCGTATTTACTTCAGTACTCGACAATCTAAATGGATCTGTTGCACTCAATCAAAGAGGATTGTGGGGCGGACTCATCATTTTGGGAAAAGCCACATTAAATTCGTCGCCCGGAGTTTCGAATATCGAAGGAATTGCCACCACTGAACCACGAGGTGAATACGGTGGAACAAATGATGCAGACAATTCAGGCGTTCTTAAATATGTTTCAGTCCGTCATGGTGGAACAAATATTGGCGAAGGAAATGAAATCAACGGGATTACACTTGGCGCAGTTGGCTCGGCAACAGTAATAGATTACGTTGAAGTAATTGCAAATGCCGACGATGGAATCGAATTCTTTGGTGGAATGCCAAACGTAAAACATGCTCTGGTTGCATATTGTGGCGATGATAGTTTCGATTATGATGAAGGATTTCGCGGACAAGGACAGTTCTGGTTGGCTATTCAAGACGAAACAGACGGTGATCGTGTAGGCGAACACGATGGAGGAACCGATCCTGAAACAGCTCAACCTTATGCAACACCCTATATTTACAATGCAACTTATATTGGTCGCGGTGCCGCCGCCGGCAAACGGACTATTACTTTCCGCGACAATGCCGGAGGATTTTATCGGAATTCTATTTTCTTGAACCAGTATGATGGAATCGACATTGAAAATTTATCCGGTACGGACGATACTTACGCTCGCTTTGTGGAAGGAAATCTTAAATTGGAAGGAAATATTTTTTACAATATCGCCGGACAAACAAGCGGCACTGATGTAGCTGCAAATGGCGCGGCTATTTTCAAAATAGCAGGTACAGGCTCAGATGCTACCGAATTAGCAAACTCAAAAGCAGCTTTTGCGAGCTATTTTGCAAGTGCAAACAATCTGGTTGCAAATCCGGGAATCACAGCAGCAAATCCAATTCCAACGAATAATGTTGGGGGAACCATGGCGCCAATCACAGGTACTACACCGAATTTTATCGCAGGGTTTTTCGATACAGTAACTTACAAAGGCGCATTCAATCCAAGTGGAGCAAATTGGGCAAGTTGGACACGATTTTACAATTAGAAATTCAAACCATAAAAAGATAGGAAGTTCCGACCATTCAATGATCGGAGCTTTTCCTATTAAACTAAATGAGTGAATATATAAATGGGGATTTATATTAACAAAAGAAAATAGAATGAGAAAATTATTGATTATTGTTTTGATAAGTTTACTGGTTACACCACTAATGGCTCAGATGGCACTTATGCGAGGAAAAATTACCGATGCGGAAACAGGAGAGGAATTGATTGGCGCTTCGGTAATGATAGTGGGAACAACGCATGGAGCTGCGGCCGATTTGGACGGCGTTTATAGTCTTGGAAATATGGAAGCCGGAACCTACACTTTGAAGTGTCAATACATTTCGTACGAAGCACAAATTATTGAAAATGTGCAATTTAAATCGGGTGAAATAAAACTGCTCGATTTTCAGTTGCATGCTGTGGGCGTGGGTTTGCAAGAAGTGGTGATAGAAGCAAAAGCAATTCGGAAAACGGATGCTGCGCTTTTGGCTGTACAACGAAAAGCAGCCCAAGTGATGGATGGAATTTCGTCACAAACTATTGGCCGATCGGGCGATCAAACGGCTGCTGCAGCAATAAAACGAGTCCCGGGGATTACCATTAAAGATGGTAAATATGTTTATGTTCGCGGTTTGGGCGATCGATATTCCACCACGAGTTTAAATGGTGCCGAACTGCCAAGCCTCGATCCGAACAAAAATGCCGTTCAGATGGATTTATTTCCTTCCAATCTGATCGACAATATGTTGATTTACAAAACATTCACGGCTGATCTTCCTGCCAATTTTGCCGGAGGTTATGTAAACATCGAAACAAAAGATTTTCCGGATCGCTTTACATTGTCGTATGGCGTGGCTTTGAGTGTTAATACGCAAAGCAGTTTTAATTCCAATTTTTTAACTTATCCCGGTGGGAAAACAGATTTCCTAGGCTTTGATGATGGTTCGCGCGCTTTGCCAGCCATTGCACAAGGCGATTTGCGATTGTTGGACAAACAACAATTGACCGATGCAACGGCTAGTTTAAACAAGATTATGGGACCCAGCAAAGGAACTTCTTTTCTGGATCAGCGTTATCATTTTTCGCTTGGAAACCAAATCGATTTATTTAAACGCCCTTTTGGTTTTATTTTGGGCTTAAGCTATTCGAATAGTTATTCCTATTACGATGGAGGTGAAAAAGGGCTTTATAAACTTTTGGGAGCAAACGAAACCACACTCAATCCAGAACAAACTTATACCGATTCGCAGGGCTCTAAGGATGTATTGTGGGGCGCACTGTTGAATTTGTCCTATAAAATAAGCGCAAATCATAAATTCAGCCTCAATCTATTGCACAATCAAAACGGAGAATCGAGTGCTAGATATATGATAGGCGAAAAATTATCGGACGAGATTGGCATGTTTGTCGAAACAAGAACATTGCAATATCTTCAACGTTCGCTTAGTTCGGCCCAACTGAAAGGAGAGCATTATCTTCCAAATCTGTTTCAATCAAAAGTGCTTTGGTTTTTAAGTGGCACCAACAGTGCTCAAGACGAACCAGATATGCGCTTTTTTACCAACAGTTATTATCCTGCATTGGATGGAAGCAGTTTTGCTTATGTGATAGAACCATCCAAATACAAACTGCCTGCTCGTTATTTTCGGAATATGAAAGAGCAGAATTTTGATTTTAGTGCCGATGTGGTGGTTCCTTTCAAGCTAAGTTCCAAAAAATCGGAAGTCAAGTTTGGTGTTCGTTCAATCTATAAATACCGCGAATTTCGCGAAAACAGGTTGGATTATGGATTCAATTTTTCCGGTGCTCTATACAACAACGACATTGAAGCCTTTTTTGCCGACGAAAATATTGGCTTGAATTATCAAAATGCTGCCATTGGAAATCCCTATGGTCTGTTTTTGCAAAATTCGATAAAAACAAACAATATCAACAGTTACGATGCAGAACAGCTTGTTTCGGCAGCCTATGCAACCACCGGACTTCATTTTAGCAAAATAGATTTTGTAGTGGGTGGGCGCATGGAATATACTCACATAACAACCATCAGTTTGGATTTGGATCAGCCAATAGGTCGGATTCGCGAACTCGATTTTCTGCCGGCGGTGAACGCCAATTGGCACATTACTGAAAAATTGAATTTACGTTTGGGTTATGGAAAAACGCTTGCCAGACCTACTTTTAGGGAATTGGCACCTTATGCTTCCCAAAATTTCCAAGGCGGCGAAACATTTGTTGGAAATGCAAATCTGAAAAGAAGTTTGATAGATAATATCGATTTACGAACAGAGTACTTTATGAATTCGGGCGAAATACTTTCGTTCAGCGCATTTTACAAAAGATTTCTAAACCCGATAGAAATGGTAGATAATCCCGTGGCGGTAAATCCCGAAATTACCTGGCAAAATGTCAACAAAGCCGAGTTGTTCGGTATTGAAGTGGATGCACGAAAGCAATTGGATTTTATTCATGCATTAAAAAATTTAAGCGTAGGCGGAAACTTTACGTATGTGTATTCCTATGTTTCTATCGCAGCCGACGAATTGGCTCAAATCCGTGCTACGGATCCCGAACACCCCGATACGCGCGTTATGTACGGTCAATCACCCTATATTTTTAATGCTTTTTTAAATTATCAAAACAACGAAAACGGCTGGAATGGAAATCTGAATTTCAATGTGAGTGGCCCTCGTTTGGATTTGGTTGTAAAAGGTGGCACTCCGGATGTGTATGAGCAAGCCAGGGCTTTGTTGAATCTGAAAATTGCAAAAAATCTAAATCAAAACTGGTCGGTTTCCGTATCGGCTTCCAATTTGTTGAACTCCGATTATCGAAAATCCTATTCCTACGAAGGCAAAGATTATCTCTATTCAACATATAAAACTGGAACATCCGTTTCTTTTGGTGTCAATTATTTGTTTTAATCTTTCACTCTTTTTATTTTTCTTTTTATCCCCACGAAGCCCTGCAAAGGGCTTCATTTTTTTTGATCCTTAATATTCTCTTAACCTAAAGATAAACTAAGCTTAAGCTGATTAATTAGGTAAAAAAAGCATCAAGACTTAATTTTGCTTCATCAAAAAGATACAAACTATGCATCTTGAAGATTGACTGAAATGATAGAAAAGATAAATATAAAAACGACACTATGAAAAACTCAATTATTTTTGCCCTAGTCTTAGCCTTTGTAAGTGTATTTTCGCAAGTAGCATTCGCCTCTGGCAAAGAAAGTGCTGCTCCAGTGGCTACGCTCAATTTAAGTGGAACAATTTTGGACGCTGAAACAAGCGAAACTTTAGCCGGTGTAAGTATAAAAGTGGAAGGCTCCGAACGTGAGGTGAAAACTGATTTGGATGGCAAGTTTAGTATTTCAGGATTGACCCCCGGTAAATACAATTTGAAAGTTTCCTACATTTCTTATAAAGAGTCTAGTGTAGATTATACCGTTTCCATCAACGAAAAAAACGAACTGAAGCTTAGCTTAAAGGCGGAATAGTTCGTATCCGAATTTAATTGAAAATATCATTTTTGTAAAATGGTATTTTTTTATCTTTACCCTCGTCTTACAAATTTTATATTATGTCAAAATTTCTATTAAGCCTGGTTTTTCTATTCATGACTAGCGTTTTGTTTAGTCAGAATTTGCAATTTATTGATGGAAAGGCCTATAAAAACAATCAAGTTTTCAATGGCGAAGAAGTGATTAAATTTGAAAAATCGAATCAAATCAAAGAAATAAAACATTATCAGGCTGGTTTAGAAGATGGTAAAACCCTTGTTTACCATTCGAATGGAAAATTAAAAGCCGAGCATTATTGGAAAGCAGGTTTAAAAGACGGCATTTGGGTGAATTGGGACGAAGAAGGAAACTTGATTGCCAAAGCAGGCTACCAAGCCGATAAAAAACACGGCCAATGGTCGATTTGGAGCTCCAAAGGCCAGCTTCTCTATGAGATGCACTACAACAACGGAAATAAAATTGGCCTCTGGAGGCAATGGAATGAGGATGGTAAACTGCTAAATGAGAAGCAGTTCGATTAACTCAAAAGCATTTTAGAATAAGGTTGCCGGCTCTATTTCCATTCTCAATGAATTCCTTTCTGTTTTCTTAAATAATTGTATTTTTGCCCCGATTTTAAGATATGGGAAAAGTTATTGGAATTGGAGGCGTAAGCCGAGCTGGCAAAACAAGTTTAGCACAGCATATTAGTGATTGGTTTCCAAACGATAATGTAAAGATTCTACATCAAGACGACTTTGTAAATCCAATACAGACTATTCCATTAATAAAAGGGCAAACCGATTGGGAAAGACCCGAATCGCTCGATTTTGATTCATTTCGCGATACAATTTTGTGGGATAAGGAAAACTACGATTATGTTGTTGCCGAAGGGCTTATGGTTTTTTGGAATCCAGAAGTTTTTTCGCTTTTCGACAAAAAAATATTTATCGAGATTTCAAAACCAACATTTCTAAGTAGAAAAACACTCGATTCTCGTTGGGAAAATGAACCTTCATGGTATATTGAGCATATTTGGAATACTCATTTTGTATTTGGTAGAGTTCCGAAAGAGCTGAAAAATGTTTTGTGTATGTCGGGGGAGAATCAATTCATTTCCGAATTGGTAAGAAATTATATCTTGGATTAAAATGAGCTGGACGATAGTATCGAAAGAAATAGAAATTGAAGATTTAGTGGCTGGATTTCCATTTGCTGTACAGTATCTATCCGAAAAAGGAATCCGTTGCATTGCTTGTGGAGAACCCATTTGGGGAACTCTTGAAGAAGCTGCTCTCGAAAAAGGTTTCAATCAAGAGCAAATTGCCGTTTTTGTTCGAGAACTGAATGCGTTTGGGGAATAATCTTCGATTCTGTTATCAAATCACTCAAGAAGAATTTTGTTTGTGGTGGTGAATGAACTTTTCGTTTTGCCAAAAAAAACAATCTTTTTCTTCGATTTCTTTTCATGCGCTCGAAAAATACATTTTTAGACTACTTTTGTGATGATTCAAATAGGCAAAACGACAAATTTTAAATGAATAACATGGAAATGAAAAATGTAATCATTACTGGTGCTTCGTCCGGAATAGGCAAAGCATTGGTTTACGAATATTATAAACGTGGTTTTCAAATTACGATGGCAGCGCGCAATTTTGAAGCTATGGAAATAATAGCCCATGATCTGGATCCTGAATTGAAAAATATTTTATTGGTAAAAACGGATGTTGTCAAAGAGTATGATTGTCGAAATTTAATCGAACTGAGTTTAATTCGTTTTGGAAGAATCGACATTCTTATCAACAATGCCGGAATTTCGATGCGGGCGCTTTTTAGCGATTTGCATCTGGATGTTGTTCGAAAAGTGATGGATGTGAATTTTTGGGGAACTGTATATTGCACCAAATTTGCACTGCCTCATCTGTTGAAAACAAAAGGTTCGGTTGTTGGAGTGATTTCTATTGCCGCTTATTTGGGTCTTCCGGCACGAAGTGCTTATTCGGCATCCAAATTTGCAGTGAGAGGATTTTTCGATGCTTTGCGTGTCGAAAATTTGAAAACCGGTTTACATGTTTTGTTAGTTGCTCCTGGTTTTACTACCTCAAATGTTCGATTTTCGGCCCTGACAGCCGATGGCAGTCAACAAGGTGAAACTCCACGAGATGAAAGCAAAATGATGAGCTCTGAAGAAGTTGCTCTACACATCGCCGAAGGTGTTTCAAATAGGAAAGCCGAAATTATTCTTACTTTTGTGGAGGGGAAATTATCTGTTTTTCTAAAAAAATTCTTCCCTCGATTGGTCGAGAAGCTTACTTACAATCACATGGCAAAAGAACCAAATTCGCCTTTAAAATGATGGATCGATGTCTGAATATCTTTTGATTTGAAGATCAAGGGATCAAGGGATCAAGGG
>DMBV01000004.1 GCA_003445975.1 Bacteroidales bacterium | reverse complement strand
AAATTATAAACACATGAAAAATGGAGTTTTAAAGATCGAAGAAGATAGAATGGGATTGGCTTTAGCCAACTATAAATCCAAACAAGGCAGTGCCTCTTTGAAAGTGCTTTGCAATAAAGCCGACGACGAAACATACGATTTATCCTATTTCTTTCGCAATTGGCAAGCAATGCCCGAAACAGAAAAACAAGCACTGGATTTGGCTTATGGAAAAACCTTGGATGTGGGAACTGGAACAGGAATTCATGCCAAAATCTTGCAAGAAAAGGGAATCGAACTGATGGCCATAGATATATCGCCTTTTGCTGTTCAGTTGGCCAAAGAACATGGTGTTGAAAACGCGGTCTGTATCAATTTCTACGACCTGAAAGATGAAAAATTCGATACTATTTTGCTTTTGATGAACGGAATTGGCTTGGTTGAAACACTGGAAGGTTTGGAAGGCTTTTTTCGAAAATGCGATGAATTGCTGGAACCAAACGGTCAGATTATTTTCGATTCTTCCGACTTAATTTATCTGTACGAAGAAGAAGATGGAAGCCTCAAAATAAATTTGAATGCTGCCTACTATGGCGAAGTGGAGTTTCAGGTCGAATATGAAAATAAGAAAGGAAAACCTTTTCCNNTTTGCGAACTTTGCGTTTACTTTGCGAATTTTGCGTTTACATTGCGAACTTTGCGTTTAAGTAGTTCATAATTATATTGTTAGTAAAATTTTATCAAAAATGCAAAAAATATTTTCAGTTGATAAAGTTCGGTTGGCCGATCAGTTTACCATTGAAAACGAGCCTATCAAATCCATTGATTTGATGGAGCGCGCTGCTTCAGCTTGTGTGAAATGGATTCTTGAAAGATCTTTCGAAACAAAATCTTTCACCATTTTTTGCGGACCCGGAAACAATGGAGGTGATGGATTGGCCATAGCTCGTTTGCTCAGCAAACAAAATATTGATGTTCGGGTTTTTATCCTCGAATCGCAAAATTATTCCTCCGATTTTTTGCTCAACCGCGAACGCTTGTTGAGCTGCGAAATGGCGAATCTTCAAATCCTTGACCCATCGTCCAACTTGCCGCAGGTCACCGATTCGGAAATTATCATTGATGCGCTTTTTGGTTCCGGTCTTTCGAAGCTGCTGGATGGTTTTCCTGCCAAATTAGTCGATCACCTGAATCATATTGATTGTTTGAAAATCGCCATCGATATTCCAAGTGGTTTGTTTTCGGATAAATCAACGAAAGGTTACGAACGTTTTCAGGCTGACTATACGCTTAGTTTTCAATTTCCGAAATTGGCTTTTTTTATGCCCGAAAACGATCTATTCGTGGGCAATTGGCAGGTCTTGGATATCGGTTTAAATCAAGACTATATTCAAAAAACAGAAACGCCTTTTTATTTTCTCGAAAGCAAATCAATGGCCGAATTGATTCGCCCAAGAGCCAAATTTGCGCACAAAGGAAATTTTGGACACGGTTTATTGATTGCAGGAAGTCAAGGGAAAATGGGAGCTGCCCTTCTGGCCGGAAAAGCAGCTTTACGATCCGGAGCCGGTTTAATTACAGTTCATCTTCCTAAAAGCGGAATGTCAATCATTCCTTGTGCGGTTCCTGAATTGATGAGCAGTTTAGATGAACATGACAGTGTTTTCTCGAAAGTGCCCGATTTGTCAAATTATTCCGCTATCGCCATCGGACCGGGTTTGGGAAATGCCAAGCAATCGCAAACCGCTTTCAAACTGCTTATTCAGGAAAGTAAAATTCCTTTGATAGTGGATGCTGATGCATTGAATATCTTATCCGAAAATAAAACATGGCTACGCTTTTTACCGGCCAATTCAATATTTACTCCACACCTTAAAGAATTTGAACGACTTGCCGGAAAAGCGAAAGACGATTTTGAACGTTTGGAAAAGCAAATCGCTTTCTCAAAAAAACATCAAGTTTATGTTATTCTAAAAGGTGCTCACAGCAGCGTTTCCACTCCTGACGGAATGGTTTTTTTCAATTCCACAGGAAATCCAGGCATGGCAACAGGCGGTTCGGGCGATGTACTGACCGGGATTTTATTGGGATTAAAAGCGCAAAATTATTCGGCTTTGCAAACTTGTCTTTTAGGCGTATTTTTGCACGGACTTGCTGGAGATTTTGCTGCCGAAAACAAAGGCCAGATAAGTTTGATTGCAGGCGATGTGGTGGAGTCGATACCCGAAGCCTTTCTTAGTTTGACAAACTTATGAACTACGAAGAAACATTGGGATTTTTGTACAGTCAGCTTCCTGTATTTCAGCGTATTGGAGCTGCTGCTTATAAAGCGAATCTCGATAATACTTATGCCCTGATGAAAATTCTTGGCGAACCACAAAATAAGTTTAAATCAATTCATATTGCCGGAACCAATGGAAAAGGATCAACGGCGCACATGCTGGCATCAATTTATCAGCAAGCGGGTTATAAAACCGGTTTATATACATCGCCGCATCTGAAAGATTTTCGCGAGCGTATTCGCCTGAATGGCGAAATGATTTCGAAAGAATTTGTAGTGGAGTTTGTTGCAGACTATGCAGATCTGTTTACACCCATTTCGCCTTCCTTTTTCGAATTGACGATGGCCATGGCTTTTCACTATTTTGCTGAACAAAAAGTGGATATTGCAATCGTGGAAACCGGAATGGGAGGCCGTTTGGATAGCACGAATATTCTGACACCCGAACTTTCCATTATCACCAATATTGGGTTTGATCATGTTCAGTTTCTGGGCGATACATTGGCGAAAATTGCCACCGAAAAAGCGGGAATTATCAAGAATAAAATCCCCGTTTTGATAGGCGAAAAGCAAACAGAGATTCAATCGGTTTTTGAACAAATGGCCAAAGTCCAATCCGCTCCAATTCTTTTTGCCGAGGAAATGGTAAAAGTGATTTGTTTGGATAAGGAGGCTTCTGATTTTCAGGTTTTTTATCAAAACGAAGAATTGTTTTCTATTCATCATTTTCCGCTTCGGGGTAGCTATCAAATAAAAAACCTAAGCACAGTAATTGCCGCTGCCTTGCTATTAAAATTGCCTCTGGATAAAATTCAAAAAGGTATTGAAAATGTACTTAAAAACACACATTTAGTCGGGCGCTGGCAAGTTTTGAATTCGAATCCACTCACTATTTGTGATACCGGACACAACGAAGATGGGCTGCGTTATGTGATAAAGCAATTGGCCGAAACAACACATAATAACCTGCATTTTGTTTTAGGCGTTGTAAACGATAAAGACTTGGATCAAATCCTAAAATTGATGCCGAAAAAGGCCATTTATTATTTTTGTAAAGCCGATATTCCTCGTGGATTGGAAGCGGAAATTTTACAACAAAAAGCCAAAGAATTTGGTTTGAAGGGCGATACCTATTCCAGTGTAAAGGAAGCTTTAGAGGCTGCGCAAAAAAAGGCTTTGACAGATGATTTAATTTTTGTTGGTGGAAGTACGTTTACGGTAGCGGAGGTAGTATAACAACCAAAAATCGCGCGTTGTCTGTTAGACAGGCCATGACTGATTTCTATTCCGAACAATTCCTGCAAATCTCAATTCTAAACATATGCGTAATAAAAGAATGCATGTCATAAATATCTAAATTGTTGACATACATTATCTATTGTATTATTTTTGAAAGGCTGATTATCAAGTTGTAGATTTAAATTCCCGAAATTTTTTTGAGCTTTTGATGGCTTAAAAATTTTAGAATAACTTTTCTACTTACACACTTTATGAGAGGCTACCAATNNCAATTAATAAAATATTTTTCTATTCTGACGCAACCTTTTGGCTGTTTTTTGCATCATTAGAGATATAGTGGATAAAAGTAAAATAATTTTTATACCATTGGTTGATAATGCCTGCTTACATTCTTAACTTTGAGCCGTTTGTATATCTAAATGTAAAATATCATATCCGAAAAAAANNTTAACGAACAAGGCGAACCTGCTACTGTATTTAACGAAGGTGAAAATTTTATATTTCAGTTTTCAATTAAGAACTTAAAAAAGGATACAATAATCATTACAACTGAGTTCATAAATGATGAATTCTTTAGGGTATACCGATTGTCTGGTGATAACCCACTAGACTTGGGAAAACCCTGGTCCGGAATATGGTGTGAATATAGTTTAGAGCCTCATGAAATTAAGGTTGCACCAAGTAAAACTTCAAAAGTACAATCTCCATGGAACTTTTTTGGAGACTTTTATGATTATTATCCTCCTTTATGTGTTACGGGAAAAGAAAATCTGACGGAAGGTGAATATTTAACTGGTTTTGATTTAGATTTTCATTATAAACTAATAGATGAAAGCTATAATATCAATAATTTAAAGTTTAAAATTAATTTCAAAATAAAGTAAAAACTATGAAACGGTTAATAATATTTGTAGTTGTAATAACAATAGGAACATACATTAATTCATATGCTCAGGTACCTACAAAAGTGTTGAGCAAAAATCAAGCATTCGAGAAATACCCAAAGTTTGAAATTTCGCAAAAAAATTCCCGAATAATTAAATTACCTAAATTCGATATCGCTTCTTTTCTGGAAGAGGACGAAGCTATAAAAGGTTTGGACGTGCCCTTTCGCTTTGGGAAAGGGTTTGATGTGGATTATTCGCTACAGGATGGTTATTGGGAAAATACAACCGACGGAAGAGTATGGAGTTTAGTCGTTGAATCTGATGGAGCATATTCGATTAATTTTATTTTTAATGAATTGTTTTTGCCACCAAAGGGTGAACTCTACATTTATAATGATGATGGTTCAATGGTTTATGGCCCGGTTACAAATAAACAAAATTTAACAAAAGGTTTGTTTTTAACTGATCTGGTACAGGGGGATAAAGTTACATTACATATTTTTGAACCATCAAATTTTAAGGAAAAGACAAGGTTAAGGATTAATCGTATTGTACATGCATACAAAAATATGTATAGTGGGTATTCAACAGGTCCTGGGACAGCTGAAGCATGTCATAATAACATTGATTGCTATCCAAATTGGGGAGATGAGTCTGATGGAATAGCTTTAATACTCTTATCAAGCGGTACTGAGTGGTGTACTGGAGGAATGGTTAATAATACTGCGAATGATTATACGCCTAATATTTTAACAGCTTTTCATTGTATAGATGTATCATATCCTTATGGTAGTTTATCATCTACGGAAATATCCAATGCCGAAAGCTGGATGTTTAAATTTGGGTTTAGATATAACGAATGTGGAGGGATGAATTATTGGGCTACCACCTTCAATGGAGCCAATTATCTTTCTGGTTGGGTTGAAACGGATTTTGCTTTACTTGAAATGAATGAATCTCCGGTCGGGAATGATAATATTGCTTATCTTGGATGGGATAATAGGGACAACACTCCAACATCGGGTATCGGAATACATCACCCTTCAGGAGACTACATGAAAATTTCTTTTGAAAACAATTCTTTTTCTACAAGTACCTGGGGGCCAGGTGGCCTTACAGATGGACATTGGTTAATTAATTTTGATGATGGGGTTGTTGAACACGGTTCATCTGGTTCACCAATCTTTAATCAAGATGGAAGAATTGTTGGTCAACTACACGGAAATTTTAATTATAACGAAGCTGAAGATTATTGTGACCAACCACGAGCGGAATATGGCCGATTTGATTTCTCTTGGAATGGTAACAATACCAATGCAACTCAACTTGCCCACTGGCTCGACCCAAACAGTACCGGAGCAAGTACAACCAATTTACTCCGTTCCCCAAGCCTAACAGTTCCAGATGTAATTTGTTATTCAGGAACAACAGTTTCAATTCAAAATGCACCAAATGTAACCATTACCTGGGGCGGGATTAGTGTCTCATACCCTTATGGCAATACAGGAACATCGGTTACTGTTCGCGCCTCAAGTTCTTCAACTTCCAATAATGGTACAGTTACTGCTTCTTTTACTGTAAATAACATTCCATATACAATCACTCATCCGGTTTGGGTAGGAACCCCGTCATTTACTTGGGATTATGTAAACAGCGATACAGAGCTTTCGCCTTTTGAATATGGTTTTGCTTATCC
>DMBV01000155.1 GCA_003445975.1 Bacteroidales bacterium | reverse complement strand
CGTGATTTTCTTATAGCACTATAATAGGCTTCATTCAACGGAAGAAGGGAATATTGATTAGAACTGTCGCCTTTGATAACAGGAATTTCATCTTTTAAAAGTTCAAAAGCCTTTTCCATTTTTTGCCTGCTGGAAGCAGAATTAAGTTTTACATAACAGCGGCTATCTCTTTCTCCTTCGAATAGGGTTACCATATCGAAATTAAGTTGAGTTGCGTTAAGGGGTTTTTCAAAAACCCCGCTAACTAAAAACTCTTTCGCTTCATCATTAAAGGTTATTTTAATAGAATTTCCAATGGGCATTTCGTCGCCAAAGTATTTTATAGCAAGTTCCTTCGAAATGGCAATATCGTTTTTCGTTTCAAGCACCGTTTGCTTATTTGGGCTTAATAATGTGTAATTAAAAAAGTCGAAAAAATTTGATGATGCATTTAGAATAATAAGCTGGTCGTAAAAAGGGTTTCTGTTTACTTTTATTTGCACAGCATTGTTGTGTGCAATCCTGCAAAAACTTTCTACTTCTGCAAAATTCTCTTTCATGTATTCAGCCGAACCATAACGGCAGTGAAACATTTTAGTGCTGGAACTATATATATCGCCAAAAGGATTATTTGCCTGTAAAGCAAATATTCGATGCTTATCCGGATTAAAGTTTTCAGGATTTAGTTCGTGCTGAATAAACACGGAAATTAAAAAGAAGCAAGCCAATCCTAAAGCCAGGCTAATTATTATTACCGAACTGTTTAACCTATTCCTTTTAAACCCCAATATTATTTGCTGAAGGTGTTTTAATTTAAAGTTCATATTTATTCATACCTTAATGCTTCTATCGGATTCCTTCGAGCTGCCTTATATGTAAGGCTACTTACTGTTATTATTACAATGACTAAAGAGATAAATCCGGCCAAAGCAAATATCCACCAGCTAAGAGCCGTTTTGTAAGCAAATGTTTCCAACCATTTATTCATGCCGTAATAGGCAATTGGAGTGGCTATTACGAAAGATATTACAATCCACTTTGCGAAGCTCATATTAAGCATCTGCATAATTTCTAAAACGGTGGCTCCATTGACTTTTCGAATGCCTATTTCTTTGGTCCGACTTGTCATCATAAAGGAAGCCATTCCCAACAATCCCATACATGCTAGAAAAATAGCAAGAGCGGCAAAAAACCCCATTAGTTGAAAAGATTTGCTCTCTTTTTGATAGTTTTTTTCTAGAATTTGGTCTAAAATAGTAAATTCAATGACCTCATCGGGATAAATACTTTGACAAACCTTTGTAATGGCATCTTTCGAATTGACCACATCCGAAGGTTTCACTTTAACAATTAGATGGTAAGCCTCTTTATATTCTATTACATAAACTGTTGGTTTCACTTTATTATAAAGCGATTCAAAATGAATATCATCGATTACGCCCACCACTTTTCGGGTCGATCGTGGCCAGCCACATTTTATAGTCTGTCCAATAGGATCGCCAATTAAACCAAGAAAAGCAACAGCAGATTGGTTTAAAATAATGGATTCAGTTGCATCAGTCAAAAACTGATCGGAAAATAACCGACCTTGAACTGGCTTTATTCCCAATGTTCTAAAGTAATCGAAAGTTACATGCACATAAGGAATTACGAGAACTTCTGTTTGACCTTCGGGCAAAATACCGCCTTGATTATTAAGAGAACCGGATGGGATTCGGCTTGCAACAGAAACGCTGGAAACATAACTTTGTTTAAGCAGTGCCCGTTTTAGCGTATTGTATTTTGCTTCGTCACCAAAATTGAATATGGAAGTGAGTACAGCTTCCTTTTCAAAACCAAGGTCTTTTTTTTGAATAAAATTAATTTGTCGAAGCATAACAGTTGCACAGGCAATTAATGCGATGACAATGGTAAACTGAGCGCCCACTAAAATTTTTTTGATTTGAAATCCCGTTCCGAATCCGCTTTTAGAGGATTTCAGCACCTTTGTTGGGCTATATGACGACAAAACAAAGGCGGGATACCAACCTGCCAAACCACTCACAACAAGCATCATTCCGAATAAACTAATAAGAATATTCGAATTCATTAGGATAGAAAATGACAATTCTTTTCCGGAAAGCTCATTAAACAGAGGCAAACTGAGCCTTACCAATATCAATGCAATACAAAATGATATAAAGAAGACAATCATCGATTCGGAGATATATTGCATGGCCAGCTGAATTCGTGAAGCTCCAAAAGCTTTACGAACACCTATTTCCGTTACACGTGTAGTTGCATTGGCAGTTAATAAATTGATGTAATTGAAGCAGGCGATAAGCAAAATAAGAATACCAATGGCAGAAAAAATCAAAACATAAGTAATACTGTTCTGGGGCTGAATGTCGTTTAAGAAATGAGAAGAATAAAGATGAATATCTTTTACGTTTTGTACAGTATATTGAATTGTAGGAGCATCAGTGCTATTGTGGCTCTTCATTAACTCAGTGATTTTAGCTTCGAGATCTGGTTTCGAAAATTGGTCTGTCATCTCAAAATAAACCAGAAAATTCCACCAGCCCCAATTACTCATCCAATCTTCACCAAACAACTTGTCCCCATCGGCGAACGTTAAAAAGAGATCGAAAGTAAAGTGAGAATTTTGAGGTATATCTTTTATTACACCTACCACGGTATAATCGTATTCATTGCCCACATTAAATATTTTCCCAATGGCATTTTCATCGCCAAAATATTTACGGGCTGTTTTCTCAGTGAGAACGGCTGTTGCTGGTTGCTGTATTGAAGTTGCGGCGTCCCCTTTTACCAGCTCAAATGAAAAAATATCGAATAGTTTCGGATCGACCCAAGCCACTTTGTTTTCTTTAAATAGCTTATTCTCGAACTTAACAAGGATATTATCTCTGGACAAAATTCGGGCAAAGTTTTTTATTTCCGGTAAATTTTCAGCTAATAATTTTGCTGTTCCAGGTGCATGAAAAGGATGTGATTCTTGACACAGCCTATAGATGTGATCAGCTTTTTTGTTATATCGATCATAACTTAGTTCCTGTGTAACGTACAAGAGCAACAAAATACAAACGGCTAGTCCAATTGAAAGACTGGAAATACTTATTAATGAATAGACCCTGCTTTTAATCAGGTTTGCAAAGGCGATTTTAAAATAATTCTTAAGCATAATAATGCGTTTTTCGATGTGCTTAATGTTTCAACTATTCCTTCGATTCAAATATCACTTGCCCATCAAGTAAGTTAATTGTACGGTGTGCAAAACCTGCATCACGGTCAGAATGTGTTACCATTAAAATAGTAGCTCCTTCTTGGTTGAGTTCCGATAAAAGGTTCATCACCTCAATGCCATTTTTCGTGTCCAGATTTCCGGTTGGCTCATCGGCCAAAATTAATCCCGGGTTTGCTACCACAGCTCTTGAAATGGCTACACGTTGTTGTTGTCCGCCCGAAAGTTGCTGTGGAAAGTGCTTGGCTCTATGTCCAATTTTCATTCTGCTCAATACCTCATCAACCCTTTTTTTGCGCTCTGAACCCTTCATTTTTAGATACAATAATGGAAGCTCTACATTATCAAAAACATTCAGCTCATCAATCAGATTAAAGCTCTGAAACACAAAACCTATATTCCCCTTTCTGAATTGTGTACGGTCTTTTTCTTTAAGATTGCTTACATCAGTCCCATTGAAATTATAAGTCCCGCTTGTGGGATTATCCAACAAACCAAGGATATTAAGCAAGGTCGATTTTCCGCAACCAGAGGGACCCATAATGGCCACAAACTCGCCTTTCTTTATATGAACATCAACACCACTTAAGGCAAATGTTTCAACATCTTCGGTTCTAAATACTTTTGTTAATTTTTCTGTTTTTATCATGACAATTTATTTTTATAGTTAGAATGTTTGAGGCTTATTAATTGCTCAATCGTTTTTATTCTTTTTATTAAGTTCCCCGCATCAAGCATAGGGAATATATCCTTTTAGATCCCTCGACTATCGCTCGGGATAAGTTCGGCTAAATGATTTTGCAACCAAAATCATAGTCTCACTTATTTAAANNAATACTTTTCTTATTTTGAGATTAAATTCTTGGCCTTGTCGATCCAGAATAGCTGTTAAGCCACTTTTCACCTTGTCGATATAATGTTCATCAATTTGGGCTACTACTTTATAGGATGTGAGTATATTCACTTGTCCAATCCTTCCTCCGTTAGGCACTGATTGACCCAGCTCAACATCCAATGTAGTAAGCTGACCGTCGACAGGTGCCATCACATTAAGATTGTCCTGCCTTTGGCGAACCAATTTTAAATTTAAATCCATATTTCGAAGATTGTCTTCCATTTGCATTACCTGAATGGAGCGGTAGATAGAGTCTTGCTTTTGACGTTCAAGATAAAGTTGAAAGCTGCGTTCTGCAAGTTGGAAATCCTCTTCTGATTTCAGGAATTCTTCCAGCGAAATTAGCTTATCAGAATAAAGTGATTTATTTTGCTTATAAGTTCTTTCTTTTCGCTTAATGTCGAATTCAAGGTTTAGCAATTCCCTTTTTATCTGAAGCTTTTCCTGTTCCATCACCACCATCGTATTTCTCAAAAAATTGCTTTTTTCAGCCAATTGGGATTCGCTGTTGAGGATATTCAAACTCAAATCAGGGTTGCTCATGCGTAAAATCACATCTCCCTTTTTTACCATCGCTCCTTCTTCAATTACTTTCTCTTCTACTCTGCCACCTTCACGTGCATCCAAAAATATAGTGGCAATAGGCTCTACATTTCCTTGAACGGTTATATAATCATGAAAGATATCCTCTGACACAGTCTCTATACTTATCTTTTCAATATCCACTTTTATGGTGGAAACATTCTCAGCGAAAAATGCTTGGAAAATTAACAGGAATACTGCAATTACACCAACTCCAATGTAGATATGCTTCTTTTTTAATCCTTTTTTCTTTTCTATTGGCCTGTCCATAATTTCATTTATTTTGAGGTTTATTGAGCTTGTATTTTAACTCTAAGCCGAAATTTACTTATTTCGTTTTTAAGATCTAACGATCAATATGATTCCAATTACCTGTTTTGTAAAACTGCAACATTTGTTTGCGCATATAATGGACAATTTTGGTTTTAAGGAGGCTTGTTTTGGCATCCATAAAGCGTAGTTTTGCCACTTCGTAATCTGTTGTGCTTGCCAGTCCTTTTTCTAATTTCGTTGTTGCATTTTTTAATGATAATTCGCTAAAAACAAATAATTCTACTGCTGATTGATATTCTTTATCGGCCGATTGCAATTCATCCATTGCAGTCCAGATTTCAGAATACAAAATATCTTTTTGCTTTTGAAGCAGAAGCGCACGGTCTTTAACCGCAATTCGTTTTCTTTTAATATCGCTATAAACCGAGGCATTGTTAAATATCGGAATACTAATTCCCATACCCACAGCCTGACTTTGATTATTGTCAATTTGTTTACTGAATTTCATTGCATCGCCATCGAAATAGTTTGTATAGAGTCCTGCTGACATATAGATACGTGGCGATAAACCTCCTTTCGCGATAGCTAAATCTTTTACGGATGCTTTGAATAAAAACTCCTGCTGTTTTATTTCGGGCAAGACATTTACGGCCATCTTAAATAAAGAATCAATATTTTGTTGAGGTGAGGGAAACGTTGAATTTAAACCTAATGCATCAATTGTAAAAGATTGGCTTGAGTCTAATCGCAACAATTGTTTCAATTGCAACAGTGTTTTGTTGTAATTGTTTTCTGCAATAGTGAGACTGAATTTATCTTTTGCCCATTGGCTTTTCAATTCCTGGGCCGTAATCTCAGATTCCCGNNAGCTGACTTTGAGCTACATCTTGAAGACCTTTGCTGTATAGCACCGTGCAATACGATGTTAAAATATCGAAAACCAATTTGTTTTTTATATAGGTGGCTTCCTCTTTGTTTGCGGATAATAAATATTTATTAAAACCAATGGTGTTGAGTTTAATAAAGCCTTTAAACAAATCAATGGATGTGTAAAACCCATAGTTGTTGTACATGGTTTGGTCGAAGGTGATGGTATTGGTATTGCCATCGATACTACGTCCAAAACTATAATTTACTCCGCTACCCATATTTAAAGTCGGTAATAATTTTGCTTTGCTTTCCAAGACGCTTACATTTTGCATTTCTGCATTATTCAATGAAATAGTAAGATCAACATTGTTTGCCAAGGCATAATCGATGCATCTAACAAGACTCCAACTTTCTTGAGCTGTTGCAGAAAACAAACTAAAGATCAATATGAAGCCGATTCCAATCAATTTTGCACCAACTATTTTCCCTTTTATAGTTTCCGAAAAATCAATCCCTGCTTTTGAATGTTGTCTATTTTCCATCAAAATCAATTTCTATTTGAACTGACTTAGTCAAGCCTTATGCCATAATTGTTATATTGTTGATTACAAAATATATATGAGCTTTTTATTGGGGAAATAAAAAAAATAAGTGTAAATATATTTTACAGCCGATGTACACTTAATTTACATACCTTTACTTTTGTAGTCAACAATACATTAAATCAGATAGATAAATTCTGGTTTAATGTATTCAAAGCATAAATAAGATGAAAAGTAAAATTCTTATTCTTGACGATAATAGAAGTGTTTTAACTGCACTTGAAATGTTATTGCAATCGGAATTTGATCAAATATTCACGCTTAAAAACCCAAACAATTTAATTTCCACCATCCAACAGCACTCAATTGATGTTGTCTTGCTTGATATGAATTTTACAACGGGCATAAATAATGGCAACGAGGGAATTTATTGGTTACATCAGATCCGGAAACACGATCGGGCCATTAGCGTAATTATGATTACTGCCTATGGGGATATAGAATTGGCAGTGCGTGCTGTAAAAGAAGGTGCTTTTGATTTTATTTTAAAACCATGGGATAATAATAAGCTCATCAGTACCATTCATGCTTCCTTAAAACTCCGAAGAAGCAAAATTGAAAATGCTTCTTTACTACAAACCACCAATACTTTAAAACAAGAGCTTAATCCATCGTTGCAAAAACTTATCGGGCAATCGGAACCAATGAAGAAAGTAATGGAAATGGTTAAAAAAGTGGCAGCAACTGATGCAAATATTTTTATCACAGGAGAAAATGGTACTGGAAAAGAGTTAATTGCCCGCGAAATTCACAGATATTCCAAAAGAAATAAAGAAATCATGCTTGGTGTGGATATGGGAGCCTTAAGCGAAACACTATTCGAAAGTGAACTTTTTGGGCACACAAAAGGCTCGTTTACTGATGCCAAAGAAGATAGGATTGGAAAATTTGAAGCCGCCAACAAAGGCACTCTTTTTCTTGATGAGATTGGAAATCTTTCCTTAGCTCTTCAGGCAAAGATGCTCACAACTCTTCAAAGCAGAACCATTATAAAATTAGGTAGTAATAACCATATTCCGATTGACATCCGATTGATATCAGCAAGCAATAAAGATTTAAATGCAATGATTGCTGATGGTCTTTTCCGTGAAGATTTGTTTTATCGTATCAATACAATAACCATTGAACTGCCTCCATTGAGAGATCGCGGAAACGATATCGTATTACTTGCCGAGTTTTATCTGAGTAAATACGCAAATAAATACGATAAACTTGGCTTGAAAATGAATCAAAAAGCAATGGATAAACTCCTAAAATACAAATGGCCTGGTAATGTAAGAGAATTGCAGCATACAATGGAAAAGGCAGTCATTTTAGCTGATGATAAAGTTTTAAATGAAGATAGTTTCGCAATAAATTGCAACAACCCAATACTACAAAAAGACCTTCAAAACAAAACGATCGAAGAAATGGAAAAAGAGATGATACTCTCCTCCATCCATAAAAAACAGGGCAATATGAGTGCTGTGGCAATAAACCTCGGGATAACGCGTCAAACTCTTTACAATAAACTAAAGAAGTATGGGATATAAACATTTCTATATTGCAATTATCCTAAGATTAGCATTAATAATTTTTCTTTCGATCGTAGGAGCGTATTTATGCTTCGAATGGCAAGCTTATATTTTATGTTTGTTGCCTTTCGTATTATTGATAGGAGCTATTATAAATATTATCAGGTATTTTAATAGTATAAATGAATGGATGGCCTATTTCTTATTAGGTATTGAAAACGAAGACGCTTCGTTAAAAATCCCTTCAAAAACAGGCAATAAAGCGATTGATAATGTATATATTGGAACAGAAAGATTAAACAAACTTTTCAAGCAAACAAAAATAGATATTAGCACTCAAGAACAATATTATCGTTCCGTTATTAATCAATCTGCTACAGGGCTTTTTTCAATCAATGAAAACGGAAGAGTTATTAATATTAATCCTGCAGCAGTAAAGCTGACGAATTTACAGAATTACCACCATGTAAATGCATTAAAAACAATAGATNNTATTCAAACTTTCAGAAATTAAAACTTCAAAAGAAATAATCAAGTTAGTTGTGGTGAGCGATATCACCAAAGAACTTGATAATGGTGAAGTAGATGCATGGATTAAACTTGCTCGAACTTTATCACACGAAATCATGAATAATATTGCACCCATCACTACATTATCACAAGTGATCTCGGCTTATTTCATTAGAAATAGCAATCCCATTGATATAAAAGATTTAGATTCTAAAACAATTCATAACACCGTCAAAGGGCTTAAAGTAATTGAAGAACGAAGTCTGGGTTTAATGAATTTTGTAGATAATTATCGAAAATTTACCAAGCTCCCTATACCCAAACTAACACCTATTAATTTATCAATCCTAATTGATAATAGCCTAGTGGCAGCGAGTACTTTTCCGGATTTCGGCACAATAAAACTGGAAAAATCTATTCCCGAAAATTTGATGGTTATTTCTGACGAGAATCTCTTATCGCTCGTAATAATAAACTTATTGAAGAATGCGAGCGAAGCCCTTATTTTAGCAAATACCGAAAATCCAAATATTATATTGAAACTGCGGCAATCGAATACTACCACTAGAATTGAAATTGCCAATAATGGTCCGCATATAGCGCCGGAAATAAGAGAGCAAATATTCATCCCCTTTTTCACAACAAAGGAAAACGGCTCTGGCGTTGGCCTAAGCCTAAGCAAGCAAATCATGCTTAAAATGAACGGGGATATCTTACTGAGTTCTATTAAGGATAAGCATACTACTTTTACCATTCTATTAAATTAGAAAGTTCCAAGTATTATTTCACACCAAAATTATTCTAACATTTAATACCAATCATCCCGCATTTCATAAGAATTAGCCAGCGAATTTTAATCTAAATCTTTCGAAAAATAGCTAACTTCGCATTCTATTGCATAAGCGTAAGACGCCTAAATTATTTTTAAAGTAAAACCGATATCCTATGAATAAAAATTATTTTTCTCACGAAACGGCCGTTATCGACGAAGGCTGCCAAATTGGTGAAGGCGTTAAAATTTGGCATTTTAGCCATATCATGTCCAATTGCATCATCGGCGACCATTGCAATATCGGTCAAAATGTGGTGGTTTCGCCCGAAGTAATTTTGGGAAAGAATGTGAAAATTCAAAACAATGTTTCGATCTACACGGGCGTAATTTGCGAAGACGATGTATTTCTGGGGCCTAGCATGGTTTTTACCAATGTAACCAATCCTAGAAGCAACGTTATCCGAAGAGGCGAATATGCGCGCACACTGGTTAAACGAGGAGCTTCCATTGGCGCAAACGCAACGATTGTTTGCGGGCACGACATTGGCGAATTTGCCTTTATTGGCGCTGGTTCGGTGGTCACCAAAACGGTTCCTGCTTATGCATTAGTCGTTGGAAATCCGGCACGTCATATTGGCTGGATGAGCGAATTTGGTCATCGCTTGAATTTTGATGAAAACGGAATCGCGGTGTGTCCCGAAAGCAACGAAAGATATAGATTGGAAAATGGAGAAGTTCAGAAAATCGGATAAAAAATATTGAAGCCGAACATCGGTTTTCTCCACGTATTTTTCTTCAGCTTTCCTGTTTTCGATCAAAACATTGTCTTGTTCAAAAATAAGTTTACACATCAAAAGTGTAAAAGATAAAAAATCCAAAATAGGCAATTCAAGAAAAAGAGGCATTCATTGCGGAGTATATACTAGGTGAAATTGCGTATCGGAAATTAGGAGATAAATACAGAATTGATTTTAGGAATTAAAAATTGTGTTTTGCGTTTAAAAACAGCTTCCGTCACTATCTTCTTTAGTTTTGTTTCTGTGGCATCGTAAATGTACTGAANNGCTGAGCTGATAAAATAAAACCTACAATTCTTTTAAAACAACAAAACCCCAATTAAGGGGCTTTGATTTTTATAATTCCAAATTGCTATCGCATTTATGGCACGCGTTGCAACCGATCCGCCAGCTGGCGGAGAGCTCAGCGAACCGAGCTTGCGAGCTCAACGAAGTTAAGNNACTTGAGGTCGCAATTTGCGACTTCAAGTTTTCAAATTCGGGTTCCGTTAATTGGAACATAAAATCTTCCGGGAAGCGGTCAATGTTACGTTTTACCTGCTCATTCAACCTTTTTGTTTCAACTCCGTAAAGTTCTGCAAGGTCGCTGTCCAGCATTATTTTTTCATTGCGGATAAAGTATATTTTATTCATGACTGCTTCATCAGGAATAACCGAAAGTTGCTTATTATCACTCATAATTGCATTTTAAATTTTGTAAAAGTATAGTTTAAACTTGAGGTCGCAAAGCCTATTACTAAAAAGTTCTATCCAGCGGGTGGCATTTTTCCACCCTGATCTGTAGGCTTTCTAAGTTGTTGCCCTGGTAACGTTCGGTGGAACTTACATACTTATGCCAGGCTATGTATTGTGTTTGTCGCAGGTTGTTGGTTTTGAGCCAGTTTGATGTTTTGTTCAG